>JANNEO010000041.1:0-7325 GCA_031378805.1 Hyphomicrobiales bacterium | reverse complement strand
TCCAGACGCGCAATCTCAACATGTTCACCTTGATCGCCATGGGAACAGGTGTCGCGTGGCTCTACAGCGCGATCGCAACTGTCGCACCAGCCATCTTTCCCGCAGCGTCGAAGGGCATGGACGGCACGGTCGCTATCTATTTCGAAGCGGCGGCCGTGATCACGGTGCTGGTGCTGCTCGGACAGGTTCTGGAATTGCGCGCGAGGGAACAGACCGGCGGTGCGATCAAGGCACTCCTGAACCTTGCCCCGAAAACCGCCCGGCGGATTTCCACCTCGGGCACGGAGGAGGATGTCCAGATCGATCTGGTCATCGTCGGCGACCGCCTGCGGGTGCGTCCCGGCGAGAAAGTGCCGGTCGATGGGCTTGTGCAGGATGGCGCCTCATCCGTCGACCAGTCGATGGTGACAGGCGAGTCCATGCCGGTCGACAAAGCGCCTGGCGACAAGGTCATCGGCGGCACGCTCAACCGATCGGGTACACTGCTCATGGTTGCCGAAAAGGTCGGCAGCGACAGTATGCTCGCCCGCATCGTCCATATGGTGAGCGATGCGCAGCGCTCGCGCGCGCCGATCCAGAGGCTAGCGGATCAGGTCGCCGGCTGGTTCGTTCCTGCCGTCATTGCCATCGCTCTTGTGACCTTTGCGATCTGGGCCTTCGTTGGTCCCGAGCCGCGCTTCGCCAACGGTCTAATCGCGGCAGTCGCCGTGCTGATCATCGCCTGCCCTTGCGCCCTTGGCCTGGCAACGCCCATGTCGATCATGGTTGGTGTCGGCAAAGGTGCGCAGGCGGGCGTACTCGTCAAGAACGCCGAAGCTCTCGAACGGATGGAAAAGGTTGACACCATCGTCGTCGACAAGACGGGCACGCTGACGGAGGGCAACCCATCCGTGACGAAGATCATCACGGTCGAGGGACACGCTGAGGATGATGTGCTGGCGTTGGCGGCTGCAGTCGAACAGGCGTCTGAGCATCCGCTCGCCAAAGCCATCGTCAAGGCAGCGCTTGCACGCACATTGACCATTCCAGCAGTTTCAAAATTCAACTCACCCGCAGGCAAAGGCGCCATCGGGACTGTCGGCTCTAAGCGCATCATGGTCGGCAGTGCGACGTTCCTGACAGAGAACAGCGTCGATGCGTCAGGGCTCACCGTGCAGGCCGAAGCGCTGCGCCAGGACGGCGCGACGGCGATCTACGTTGCCATCGATGGCAAGATCGCCGCCGCCATCGGCATTGCGGATACAATCAAGGACAGCACGCCCGTCGCGCTGAAAATGCTCAAGGACGACAAAATTCGCGTCGTGATGCTGACCGGCGATAACCGGACCACAGCGGAGGCCATCGCCAGGAAACTCGGCATCACCGAGATCGAGGCTGATGTGCTGCCCGAACAGAAGGGCGCGATCATCAATCGGCTGAAGGCGGAAGGCCGCATCGTCGCCATGGCGGGAGACGGCGTCAATGACGCGCCTGCGCTCGCCGCAGCTGATGTCGGAATCGCCATGGGCACAGGCACCGATGTCGCCATCGAGAGCGCTGGTCTCACGCTGCTCAAGGGCGACCTCACAGGCATCACGCGTGCCAGGACGTTGTCCAAAGCGACCATGGCCAACATCCGCCAGAACCTCGTTTTTGCTTTCATCTACAATGCAGCGGGCATCCCGATCGCGGCAGGCGTTCTGTATCCGACCTTTGGCCTCTTGCTCTCGCCCATCATCGCCGCCGCAGCCATGGCGCTGTCTTCCGTCAGCGTGATCGGCAACGCGCTTCGGCTCTCGCGCCTGAAAATCTGAATACTGACCGTCGCCAAGCACAGCCAGGAGGTATGGCTCTGGGTAGTTTCCGAACCTTCTCGCTTTGTGTGACCAGCGTAAGATTGTGGACACTGTGAAGAACAAGAGAGGGCTTTGCGATGATGTATGAAAATGGCGCCATGTATGGCTGGATGATGACGGGCAGCTGGGGCGTGACCCACCTGCTGTTCTTCGTGATCATGGCAGCCGTGATCTTCTATCCCGTTGGCCTGATTCTTCGATATCTTGGCTACTCCCCGTTCTGGGCTGTGCTGACATGCGTTCCAGGCGTCAACCTGATCGGCTTGTGGGTTGTCGCACTCGGGCTCAGATCGTCGAATTTAGACCCTCTCAAAGCAGTTGAACCTCGCGGCGGCACATGAAGCCAGGTCGCAGTACGGCCAAAATATCAGGACGGCAAACCAACGTGACCAGCGTCAGAAACTCCGACGTCTCGTGTTCAACCAATCCTTGGAGGTATCTGTCATGTCCCACCACGAGATAGCTGTTTTCGTCGGCAGCCTGCGCAAGGACTCGTTCAACCGCAAGCTCGCCACGGCACTCGCCAGACTGGCACCTGCAGACGTTTCGTTCAGGCAGATCGAAATCGGAGATCTGCCGCTTTACAATCAGGATGATGACGCCAGTCCGTCTGCGCCCGTGAAGCGCCTGAAGGCCGACATCACATCGGCGCAGGGCCTTCTGTTCGTCACAGCAGAATACAATCGCTCGATTCCCGGCGTGCTCAAGAACGCCATCGACCATGCCTCGCGCCCCTACGGCAAAAGCGTATGGGCGAAGAAGCCGGCGGGCGTGATCGGTGTGTCTGTCGGTGCCATGGGCACCGCGATGGCACAGCAACACCTGCGCAATGTCCTGGCCTATCTCGACGCGCCCGTTCTGGGGCAACCTGAGGCTTTTATCCATGCCAAGGATGGCCGGTTCGATGCGAAAGGCGATATCGGTCCCGCCAGCAAGGCCTTCTTGCAGGGGTGGATGGATGACTATCTGGCCTGGGTCGGGAAGCACGCGGCATGATCGAACCCTCAGATGCTGCCACGCTGCGCCAGAAGGCCCTGGCGCGGTGGGACAATGAGGGCGGTGCCGGGCCAGATGGCCCGCAGAAACACGACCTGTCGAGCAGCGTAATTGACGACATGCCGCCTCCGACCGACGCGGAGCTTGTCCAGCTTCGTGTTCGGGTCATTGCGCTGGAAAACCTGATGATCGCGCTTCTGGTGGAAACGTCCGACGCGCAACGCAATCTCGCGCGAGACATGGCAGCTTACATCTCACCACGACCGGGATCGACGCGTCACCCTCTCACCATTCATGCCGCGCACCAGATGCTCACCATGATTGAACGGGCGGAGCATTTCAGGGACACGATGCAGACCGGCGGCAAATCCGTATGACGTTCGGCTGAGTAGAATCCGAACCTGCCTGCAGCCAGCGCTTGCAGCCATTGTCGCCCCATCGCAGAACCGGGAAAGCCTTGTCCTGATCTTGTTTGTGCGGCCACCAGCACTTGAAATTTCATTCGCCCTCAGGAGACTGCCATGCCGACATCAGACACCGCCATCGCCGTTTTCGACGATCACGCTGCCGCCGAGGATGCCGTCAAGAAACTGACACAAGCTGGCTTCGACATGAAAACGCTCAGCATCGTCGGCAAGGGATTCCACACCGAAGAGAAGGTCACGGGTTTCTACAACACCGGCGACCGTATCAAGTTCTGGGGAGCGCGTGGCGCTTTCTGGGGTAGCCTTTGGGGCATCCTGTTCGGCGGCGTTTTCCTGACACTCCCGATCATGGGTCCGGTCATTGTTGTCGGCCATCTCACCGCCACGTTGATCGCAATGGTCGAGGGTGCAGTGATCGTGGGTGGCCTGAGCGCCCTCGGCGGAGCCCTGGCAAGCATCGGCATTCCGGAGGACAGCGTCATCAAATACGAGGCCGCCATCAGGGCTGACGGTTTTCTCGTCATGGCGCATGGGTCGGCGGATGAAGTCGCGCGCGCAAAGGCCATCATGGCGACCGCCAACGCGTCGCAGATGGACGTGCATCCCGGCATCGAAAACGCGTCGCCATTGACGGCACCGCCGCTCGCTTCACAGTTCCATATCGGCGCATAATGGTGGCAGCGGAACCAGAAGCATCAGAGGCTGTGGCAAAGGCAGGGCAGACCAAGGGTAGGCCCACGCCTGATAGTGCCAAAACGGCTATCTATCCTTCCGCGACCAAGGCGACATCGTCAGCGAAAACCAGCGCTACACAGACCCGATGGCGATGGAGTTGGCTGTGGGTCGTGCCTGTTGTTGTTGGTGCTGCAGCACTCGCATGGGCTGTGGGCGTTCCGATGATTTGGGGGCCCGTTGTTTCCGCTGCACCCATTGTGCGGGCAGACCTCGTTCAAACCCTTGTTGCCAGCGGACATGTCGAGACACCTTTCCGCGTCAGCATCAGCAGCCAGATCACAGGGGTTGTCGCAGCCATCCCCGTGGCAGAAGGCCAGAAGGTCAGCGCGGGCGACACACTGATCCGTCTCGATGACAGCGAAGTCCTATCAAGCGCCGTACTGGCCGAAGGACAGCTGGCGCAAGCAGAAGCAAGGGTCCGGCAGGTGCGCGATCTGACTTTGCCTGCAGCGGAGCAGAGCCTTGGCGAGGCCAAAGCCACGCTGACCAACATGCAGCAGATTTATGCGCGGGTGAGCAAGCTTCTCGCCGACGGCGTCAGCACCCGTGTCGCTTTTGACGAGGCGACCAAGAACCTCGATATCGCACGCTCGCAGGTGCGCAATGCGGAGCTGACTGTGTTCAGCAATCGTCCCGGGGGAGCTGATTTCACCGTGACTGAAACGCAGCTTGTCCAAGCCAAAGCCACGCTACGCGCGGCGCAAGCGCGCGTAGGCTACACCGTGATCAAGGCCGCGCGCGATGGCGTTCTAATCTGGCGTGATGTCGAGGTCGGGAACGTCGTCCAGCCGGGCAAGGAGCTGATGCGCCTGTCGCCAGCGGGCGAGATGCAGATCACCATCCAGATCGACGAGAAGAACCTGGCGCTGATCGCTTTGAAGCAGCAGGCACTTGTCTCCGCCGATGCCTTCAGCAAGGAGAACTTCGCAGCGACCGTGACCTTCATTAATCCGGCGGTGGACCTGCAGCGCGCATCTGTCGAGGTAAAGCTCAATGTCGCCTCGCCGCCATCCTACCTTCGGCAGGACATGACGGTGTCCGTGGACATCGAAGTGGCGCGGCGGCCCAAGGCGCTGATTGTGCCCGTGGCTGACCTGCATGATCTGAGCATCGGCAAACCGTGGGTTCTCAAGGCGGAAGACGGACACGCGAGACGGCACGATGTGACTGTTGGTCTGATGAGCGTCGGCAAGGCCGAGATCCTCACCGGCTTGAACGAAGGCGACGTGGTAGTTTCTGCGGCTTCGAAGGTCAAAGTTGGCAGCCGCATCCAGGTTCGTGCACCAAAAGCCGTGATCCCGTGAACCGGTGGATGCCCTTCGAGTGCATCACGGCCATCCGCTTCCTGAGGGAGGGCCGAATGCAGACGCTGTTCATCATCGTTGGAGTCGCCATCGGGGTCGCTGTCATCCTGTTCATGTCGTCTTTGATGAGTGGATTGCAGGCCAATTTTGTCAAGGAATTGCTGTCATCCCAGCCGCATATCCAGCTGCTGAACGCCGACGAAGTGGCACGTCCGCTGCGGTCAGCAAGCGGCACGGTTGAAGCTGCAACGGTCCAGCAACCAGCTCAGCGACCACGCTCCATCGATCAGTGGCAATCAGTGTTGCGGCTTTTGCGCGATCGGCTTGACGTTGTCGCCGCAACGCCGACGGTTTCGGCGGCGGCCCTCGCTGTCCGGGGTGATGCCAGCCGGTCCATCACACTGACGGGCATCGAGCCAGACTTATACTTCAAGATCGTCCGGCTCCCGGACTACATCATCTCTGGCCAGCCCACCTTAACGAGCGAAGACATCATTGTCGGCACCGAGCTGGCGAAGGATCTCAGCGTCGCCCTGGGTGACAAGATCAACATCACGGCAGCAAGTGGCCTGACGCGCGCCTTGACGATCCGTGCCATTTTCGATCTCGGCAACAAAGGGGTGAATTCACGTTTCACCTATCTCGCGCTCAGAACCGCGCAGACATTGGCAGGCCTGCCCGGGGGTGTGACGACCATTGATGTGACATTGGCAGACCCCTATGCCGCCGAAGCGATCGCCAGCGCCGTACAGGCCGCCACCAACGTCCGTGCTGACAGCTGGATCAAGACGAATGCGAAGTTCTTCGAAATCATCCGAACACAGAATATTTCGTTTGGGTCGATCGAGTTTTTCGTGGGTCTCTCGGTCGCGTTCGGCATGGCCAGCGTTCTGGTCGTGTCGGTCATCCAGCGATCAAAGGATATCGGCATTCTGCGCGCCATGGGAACATCACGGCGCCAGATCGTGGGGATCTTCCTGCTGCAGGGCGGTATCCTGTCCTTCCTGGGAGCCATCACAGGATCAGCACTTGGCACACTCGGTGTCATGTTGTTCCGTGTTATCCTGAGGCAGGCGGATGGCAGCCAGCCCTTTGCCTTTGCCCTCAATGCGCAGCTTTTCATTATCGTAATCGGTCTGGCGACAATCACAGGCTTTGGCGCGGCGGTTGTGCCAGCGCTGCGCGCCGCCAAGCTTGATCCCGTGGTGGCCATGCGTGGCTGAGAACACGCAAGTGCCCGACCATGTGCTCCCCGAGCCCGTCTTGCGGCTGAAAGCTGTCTGCAAGACCTACAACCCAGGCACCGCCGCCGAAATAGAGGTATTGCACGATGTCGATCTTGTCCTCGAGCGCGGCGAGTTTGTGGCCCTGATGGGTCCGTCAGGTTCAGGAAAGAGCACGCTGCTCAATATCATCGGTTTGCTGGACACGCCGACATCCGGGAAGCTGTTCATCAACGGCGAGGATACCGGATCATTGTCCGATGAGGCTCTGACGAAACTGCGCGGCCACAGCATCGGCTTCGTGTTCCAGAGCCATTTCCTGATCTCGGCCTTCACCGCGCTCGAAAACGTCATGATGCCGATGCTCGTCGATCAGACGTTTCCGAATGCCGCCATGCGCTCCCGCGCCCATGATCTTCTGGTTGAAATGGAGCTGGACAAATGGGAGGACAACCTCGCCAACAACATGTCCGGAGGCCAGCAGCAGCGCGTCGCCATCGCGCGTGGCCTGGCGATGAATCCATCTCTCATCCTGGCCGACGAACCGACCGGCAATCTCGACACAGTCTCGACCGACACGGTGTTCACGATGATGCGCAAGGTGAATGTCGAGAATGGCACCACGTTCCTGATCGTCACGCACAATATGGATCTGGCCAAACGCTGCGACAGGATCGTTGAAGTGGTCGATGGGCGGATGGTGCAACCGAATTAGCGAGAGTTGCACCGCACCATTCAGCAGCCGAGCTTGCATTCCTCGGACGGGTTCCAGCGAATGAGCCGGACGATCAGTGCGCCAGGCTCCCG
>JANNEO010000128.1:0-32657 GCA_031378805.1 Hyphomicrobiales bacterium | reverse complement strand
CGCTTCATCTTCTCGACCGGCAGTTCGATGCTGTTCTTCGATGCGGACGGCTCGGGCGCCGGGGCGGCGGTGGCCATGGTGACGCTGACGGGCATCACCACCTTGGGCGCGGGCGACTTCCTGATCGTGTGAGCGGGGGGGCCACGTTTGGCGCCCGGCAGGTACCGTATTCTGAGGCGCTTTTGGGTGAGCTGACGACGCCGACCATAGACGCAAACCTAAGGGGAAAAACCGCAACTGCCTTTACTGTGCTCGGGCTGTCGGATATGCGACTTTTGAGAACAGCATACCTTATGTAGAGGATCGTTCAGACGGAAAGAACAAGGAGCTTGCTTCTGGGACAGATTCGGTAGGGCGGAAGCGGATGCAATGAAAAATTTGAACGGCAGCGGGGTGAAGCTGCTGCTTATTTACTCCCTCACCCGCCGCCAGATCGAGGAGCGCTATCGCGGCTCCCTCCTTGGCGTGCTGTGGTCGTTCCTCACGCCGCTTTTCATGCTGGGGGTATTTACCTTTGTCTTTGCCGTGGTGTTTCAGGCGCGGTGGGGGGCGGGGCAAGCCACCAGCACGCTTGAGTTTGCGATCATCCTGTTTGCTGGCCTCACGACATTCAATCTCTTTTCAGAGGTGGTGTCCGCCGCGCCTGGCCTGATCGTCGGGCAGCCCAATCTGGTGAAGAAGGTGGTGTTTCCTCTCGAAATTCTGCCAGCTGTGGCTTTAGGGGCAGCCCTGTTCCAGGCGGGCATCGCGTTCGTGGTGCTGATGGCGCTGCAAATTGGGTTTGGCAGCGGCCTCCACCTTTCGGCTGTGCTGGTGCCGATCCTGATCCTGCCACTGTGCCTTTTTACGCTTGGCCTGGCTTGGTTTTTGGCCGCACTTGGGGTTTATGTGCGTGATGTCAGCCAAATCATCCCACCCATCGTCACGGCTCTCATGTTCTTGACACCGATCTTCTACCCGATTGCCAACCTGCCGCCCTGGTTGCAACCTTATGCTGCGGCCAATCCGCTTGCCTTCAGCGTGGAAGCGGTGCGCAACGCGGTGGTTTTCGGCCAGCTGCCCGACCCGGTGACATGGTTGCTGGGTTGCGCGGGCGGCCTTGCCATCGCGGCACTTGGTTATCTGTTCTTCCAGAAGACACGCAAGGGTTTTGCCGATGTCCTCTGATGTGGCGATCCGGGTCCAGAACCTGAGCAAGGTTTTCCGCATCTACGCCAAGCCGGAGGATCGGCTGGTGCAGATGGCAACGCTCGGGCGCGTGCGGCGTTTCCAGGAGTTTTCGGCGGTACGCAACATTTCGCTCGAGGTGCAGCGCGGGGAAACGGTCGGCATCATCGGGCGCAACGGCTGCGGCAAGTCCACCCTGCTGCAGATGATCGTCGGTACGCTGCAGCCAACATCGGGTTCAGTCGAGGTGCAGGGACGGATTGCGGCGCTGCTGGAACTCGGTGCGGGCTTCAACGGGGAATTCACAGGGCGCGAGAACGTCTACATGAATGGCGCGATCCTCGGCTTTAGTCGGGAAGAGATGGATGCTCGCTTCGAGGCCATCGCCAAATTCGCTGCGATCGGCGATTTTATCGAGCGGCCCGTCAAGACCTATTCGAGCGGCATGTTCGTGCGGCTGGCCTTTGCGGTGTCGACGGCGGTGGAGCCGGACATCCTGGTGGTGGATGAGGCGCTTTCGGTGGGGGACGAGGCCTTCCAGCGCAAATGCTTCGCCCGCATCGAGGCAATCAAGGAGCGCGGCGGCACGATCCTGTTCGTCAGCCACGGCGCGCAGACAATCGTGCAACTGTGTGATCGCGCGGTTTTGCTGGATGGCGGTGAAAAATTGCTGGAAGGCGAGCCCAAGCGGGTCGTGGCGCAATACCAGCGGTTGGTGAATGCAAGCGATGAGGGCGCGGCGGGGATCAGGGCGTCGATTGTTGCCATGGGTGGATTTGCAACGGGTAGTCATGATATACCTGATCTTGCATCTGAGCCAGTCGTGGACCACGCGCAGCAAGAAGAGATCGCTATCGAAGACGATAAAGTCGATTTTTTTGTTCCCGAGTTGCAATCTGAATCGCGGTTTGAACAAGGAAGTGGCCTTGTTACAATCAAGAACGAGAGGATCGTTAACTTGCATGGAGATCAAGTCAATCAGCTGAGGCTTGGTAAGAATTATGAATTAAAATTCAATGCTCACCTTCATACCGACCTCGATTATCTGGCCTTCAATATCATGATCAGAAACACACGCGGAGTGGCACTTGGAGGTCATCGTACAGACACCAGAGACCTCTTTAGCAGCACACTGATCAAAGCAGGAGATGTTCTTTCTGTTTCTTTCAGATTCTTGAATCGTTGCCTCCCCGGAACGTTTTTTTGCAATATCAGAGCTATTGGCCGTCGAGAAGATAATCAGATTGAAATATTACATCGCATTGTCGATGCTTTAATTTTTTGTACAATCTCTGATGATGATATTTTAGCTATTGCCCAAATCGATTTTAACATGTCATCCTACGTAAGTAAGATTAAATGATATGGAAAGTGCTTTATCTAATCTAAGAATAGATTTTGCTGTTATTGGTGCGCAGAAATGTGGCACAACAGCTTTGTGGCAATACTTGAGATCGCATCCTCGCGTGGCTCGCTCTATCCGAAAGGAGCTCCACTATTTCGATCGTCGACCGCCTGATCAGGGACACCAAGACTGGCTTACAAACGAAGATTTCTGGCCTGGGGAGGATCGCTCTAAATTGCATGGTGACTTTACACCATCATATCTCTTCCATCCACTCGCAATAACGCGTTTGATCCGGCATAATCCGGAAGTCAAATGCATCGTCCTGTTAAGAAACCCCGTTGAACGGGCCTTTTCTCATTGGCGTATGCAGATTGCTCGTAAGATTGAAACATTATCATTCTCAGATGCGATCCGAAATGGAAGATTGAGAATTGTTGGCATCGATCCTGATAACTCGATATATAGGCAATTCAGCTATATTGAGCGCGGTTTTTATGGACTACAGATTGATAGGCTCCTGAAGCAGGTTTCTCGAGACAACTGTCTTTTCTTATCTTTTCGACATCTTAGAGAGTGCCCTCAGACCGTGGTCAATGAGATTTATGATTTTCTTGGGATTGACCACTTCAATTTGATTGAGAAAAATCTATTCAATTTTAGCTTTAGTGATCAGTTGGTCCCGACATTAAGCAAAGAGGATGCTGAATACCTTGATAATTATTATTATACCGATAAGTATATTGCGGAAAAAATCGTTGGATTCTCGATATGAATCAATCCCAGAAATCAAAAAGCGGATTCAAACCTGTCGCAATTGGGGGATTAGGCGGAAGTGGTACGCGAGCAGTAGCTGATATTATTAGATCGATTGGTTACTATATTGGTGATGATTTGAATATTTCGAATGATAATCTATGGTTTACAATTCTTTTCAAAAAAACATCCATAATTCTTGACTCCGATTTCGATTTTGCACGTGCGACCGATTTGTTCTTTGAACGCATGGAGGTTGGTCCTGATGGTCCGTTGTTATCAAGTCTGGCGTCGATCGGGACCGATCTATTCGATTCCGAGGAAGAATGGCTTGCGCAACGGTACAGTAGTTTTATGTACCAACCGAGTTCTCGCCTGCCCAACCAGCCCTGGGCATGGAAGGAGCCAAACACGCATATCGTTATTGAGCGGCTGCTTCGCATGAAGCCCAGTCTCTTGTATATTCACGTCACTAGAAATCCATTTTACATGGCCTACAGCCATAATCAGAACCAACTCGGCAAATGGGGATCAATCATGATTGGATCACCCATCGAAAATACACCGCGATTTGCATTGAAATTTTGGTGCGCTGTGCATCGACGAATTCAAGCTATCAGCGCAGCATATCCAGGGCGGATGGCCTTTATCGATTTTGACGACATGTGTCGGCGGCCTGAAGAGACAGTCATCTCAATGGCTACATTTTTGGGTGTCAAATCGCTGCCAATTGCGACATCTGATATTGCGCAGCTTATTCGACGTCAGCCGCTTGTTTCCTCGCTGACAAAAATAGTGCTTTCCAATCTTGACGAACAGGACGTTGACTATGTCCGCCAACAGGGATTCGAGATACCCCTGTAGTTTCTTATCCTCACGCCACAACAGCCCGGTCTGTCACCCTTCTCCACGCCACACCATCCGAAAACCCGATCACTGGGCCACCGATCTCGTCGTTGATATAGATCATCGCGCCTGCTCCGGCGGTGCTCGCCGAGGGCATGGATGCTTTCGCATATTGCCCCACCCGGGCGGGGCCGGCCACATCGAGGCGGCAGGTTGGTGCTGTTGTGCCGATGCCAAGGTTGCCGTCCCGCGTCAGACGCATCTTTTCCGTCAGGCCCGCGCCTAGCGTGAATGTCTGAAATTCGACACGTGTCGGCACTGTGCCGGCTGACACGGCGCCATCCACCACCCAGCGCAGGTTGCCACAGGACAGATAGGCTGCCCCATCCCAGGCTTGCGAAGGGTTGACCTGAAGGATGTCACCATCCAGCACCACAGATTTTGTGGTGATTGTGCCACGGGCCTTGCGTGTCGAAATGCCCGATCCACCAGTCAGGTTGTCCACCCGCTCGATCACCACCCCCGCCGACCCTCGCAGGACATGGAGAGGCCCTTCGGGTGCAGTCAGGCCGATGCCGACATTCCCTGTCGCCGGATCGATCACCACGGCGTCACGCCAGGTCGCACCGTCGGCGCTGACCTTGATCTGGTATGAATCGCTTCCCGTGAGGCCTATTTCGGCGCGACCGGAAAATCCGTTCTGAAAAAGGACACTGGCCGTGCCAGAGGTCGCGTTCTTGTTGATCTTGAGCTGATGACCGCTGCCTGCATGGTTGAACAGGCTTGCCGGGCTGGAGACAGCCAGGCGATTGGTGGCATCCGGTGTCGCTCCGATGCCAAACTGGTCGGCAGCCCGCACCTTGATGTCCCGCCAGGCCGCGGTGTCATACACCAGCGTTGCTTGCTCACTCTGGACCCAGACCCGCCAGCCGACCTGCGGAACGAGATACTCCCAGCCTCCCTCCAGCCAGCAGGCAATGGTGCCGCTGCGCCCTGCCCAAGCCCCCGTAGCTGAAGCTGCAATCAGGTGCCGGTCGCCTGTGGAGGGTTGCGTGGGCGGTGTGGTTCTGTTCTGGTCTACAACGCTCAGCTGAATCAGCGCGTCCAGCAAGATCAGCGCGTCGTTATGGGTGACATGTTTCTGGGCTTGCCCGGCGGCAAGCAAGGGAAGGGACAGGCGGGTTGTGGTCTGGGTCATGTGATACTCCCTGAAAAGAACAAAAATAGGACAACAATCCTAATTTGTCAAGCCTTTGAGGGAAGTCTTGCGGATATCAGACGCTTTGCGCTGGACTCTCCATCCACGCGAGGATCTGGGTAACCGCGTCATCGGGCGCAATCTGGTCGGTGCGCAGGTGCAGATCGGGTGCCTCGGGAGCTTCATAGCGACTGTTCAGGCCGGTGAATTGGTTCAACTGTCCCGTCTGTGCCCGCCGATAGTGCCCCTTGGGATCGCGCTGCGCACAAACATCGAGCGGTGCATCGACAAACACTTCGGCAAAACGATGTGAGCCAATCACCTCGCGGGCGCGGGCGCGCTCGACTGTGAACGGCGCGATGAGCGAAACAATGACGATGAGGCCCGCATCAGCCATCAGGCCCGCAACATGGGCGACCCGGCGCATGTTCTCCACCCGGTCATCGTCGGTGAACCCCAGATCGGCGTTGAGTCCGTGCCGAAGGTTGTCGCCATCGAGAACCGTTGCATGGCGCCTAAGCGCGAACAGACGGCGGTCCAGAAGGTTGGCGATGGTGCTCTTGCCGGAGCCGGACAGACCTGTCAGCCAGAGGACCAGCGGTGTTTGCCGCAGCTGCAGAGCGCGGGCCGAGGGGGTCACCTCGAAAGCTTGCCACGGCACGTTTGTTCCAAGCTGCTCGAGCTCCAGAACCACACCGGCCGCCAAGGTGCGACGGCTGATCCGGTCCATCAAAATGAAGGCACCCAATGCCTTCAGCACGTGAAAGGGCATTGCTGCCAGCGGGTGAGACAGCACAAGGCTCGTCACCACGATGTCGTTCGTGCGCACCTCGCCCGTGAGCGCCCGTAGCTCCAGGCTGTCAAGATCGACGGCGCCATCGACGCGCCCGATTGCTGCAATGCCATGGGCCGACCCAAGCTGGATATCATAAGCCATGCCATGCTGCAGCGGCTCCTCTGCCAGCCACACCATCCGCACCTTGAGACGGCGGGCCAGTTCGACCGGCGCATCGGGGCTGGTGAGCACGCTGCCGCGACCGATATCGAGCTCTGGTGTGAGCTGCAGTGCAACCGCATCGCCTGCTTCAGCGGTGTCTGCTGCCTCGCCGACTGCCCACAGCCCGCAAACTTCGGCTTCGAGTCCGGGGCCTGCCCGAAGGCGCGCGCCCAGCGCAAGATGTCCGGAAGCAACCTGACCCAGCAGGACGCGCCCGCCCCCCTCAAGCCGCGCAACATGCTGGACCGGAAATCGGAAGGATGACTGGGCGAGATCGGCAGGCTCGAATGTCTCGAGCAGATCAATCAGAACCGGGCCAGAATACCAACCGGCCTGGTCCGCCCGGCTGACAACGTTTCCACCCTCCCGTGCCGACACAGGCAATGCGCCAATGACGCGCAAGGAAAGCTTGGCAGCAAGCAGGGCGGCATCCCGTGCGATATTGGAAAACCTGTTCTCGTCCCAATCGACCGCATCCATCTTGTTCACGGCGAGAATGACGTTCTCGACGCCAAACAGGCCTGCTATCGCCATGTGCCGACGGGTCTGTACCTTGATGCCATCGACAGCTGATATCACGACAATTGCAAGATCTGCCTGCGACGCGGCGGCAGCTTGATTGCGCGTGTATTGCTCGTGTCCCGGCGCATCCGCGATCAGGAATGCACGACGCGGCGTCATGAAGTAGCGATAGGCGATATCGATGGTGATGCCCTGCTCGCGCTCCGCCTTCAACCCATCCACGAGGAATGACAAATCCAAAGTGTCGGTGCCGCCCGCCTTCAGGGCTTCAGCCAGATGATCTTCGAAAATAGCGCCTGATTCATGCAGCAGACGGCCAATCAGCGTGCTCTTGCCGTCATCGACAGAACCGCATGTCAGGAAGCGCAGTCGCTTGCGCTGAGCGGGGTCTGGCGTGGTCTCGGTCGAGGCCGACATCAGAAGTAACCCTCGCGCTTCTTGTCTTCCATGCTTGAGCCGCCGTGGTCGATGATACGACCAACGCGCTCGGATTGGCGTGCTCCGAGAATTTCAGCGACAATGGCCTCTGTCGTCGTGGCCTCTGAGGCAATGGCCGCAGAAAGCGGGTAGCAGCCCAGCGTGCGGAAGCGCACCTTCTCCTGCACGACCTCTTCCCCCGGGAGCAGACGAAACCGCTCGTCATCAACCATGATCATCTGCCCGCGTCGCCGCACAACGGGCCGCAGCTTGGCAAAGTAGAGTGGAACAATCTTGATGCCCTGCGTCTGGATGTAGCGCCAGATATCCAGCTCGGTCCAGTTCGACAGCGGAAAACAGCGCATCGTGGCACCGGCCTCCAGCGCGGTATTGTACAGGTTGAAAAACTCGGGCCGCTGCTTGCGCGGATCCCAGACATGGCCTGGCTCCCGAAGCGAAAAAATGCGCTCCTTTGCCCGCGAACGTTCTTCGTCCCGCCTCGCGCCACCGATGGCGACATCAAAGCCATGTTCATCGATGGCTTCGCGCAGGGGAAACGTTTTCATCGCAGAAGTGTACGCCGCCGCGTCATGGTCAAATGGGTTCGTGCCACGCTCCAGCGCAGCATTGTTGGTCCGGACAATCAGCTTGAAACCATCCCGCGCGGCAAGATCATCGCGGAAAGCAATCATCTCGCGGAATTTGTAGGTGGTGTCGATATGCAGGAGCGGGAACGGGATCACCGCGGGTGCAAATGCCTTGCGTGCCAAATGATACAGGACGGAAGAGTCCTTGCCGATCGAATACAGCAGTACGGGATTGCCAAACCGCGCCCGCGCTTCGCGCAGAATGAAGATGGCCTCGGCTTCGAGCGCACGCAGATGCGGGTTCATGGCGCACCGGACGGATCAAATGACAAAAACAACATCATGCGGTCAATCACTGGTCGCCAGGGCTGGTGCCGACGAAAGCAAACCGTAACAGTAAAGCCCCCTCACCCACAGGAGTTGGCATGACGTCGATATCAATCGCCGACCTCATGGCCATCGAACCACTGGGAGTCAACAAGCCAAACAGCTCCGGATGAGAGCCGTATAGCGCACTGGACAGTTCCAGCGCAGCAACCCGCCCGACGCGTGAGGGAGGCGCATCCATGTCGCTGCCGATCAGCAATTTTGGCTGCACCCGCTCAAGCCTGAGGTGGCGATACACCGGGCAGTCCTGCGCCTTGTCCAAACCGATTGAAAGGCAATTCGCGGCGACAAACAGCCCGCGACCAAGGCGATGGGTCGCGCTACGATCAATCCTGCTTTGCTCGGATGATCTGCTGCGCAACTGTGCCAGCGGAAGCGTTATGGTTGAAGCCAGAGCATCGACTGTTGCCGTCAACCCTTCCGCGGCTAGTTTTGACTGGACATGCTTCAGGAAACCATCCGTCTCGGCCCGCAACGCGGCCAGGCGCTGAGCTTCAATCTCGGCCGGAGTCGGTCGCGGCACTTCGGCTTGAGGCTGCCATTGCGCAAAAAACATCTGGGCGGCCACCAGGATCAGCAGAATGAACAGAACCCCGACAACCATGTCGAAGAACGGTTTGAAATCGACCGAGTCTTGTTCCGAACCGTCCATGGCGGCGTTTCAACCCTTTTCCGGCGTGGACACGAACCGTGTCAACGCCTGACGGGTCGCAACAAGCTCCTCGATCACACGCTCCAGCTTCTCCGCCAGCATCTGGTCGCCAATGGATGGCGTCACAAGCGTTTCTGTCGATGTGTCGAGACCCTGCAGATGAAGATCGACACTGTTCATGAGGTCGCGCGAGGTCCGGCGCAGCCGCGACAACATCAGTCGATACGCTATGCTGATCATGAGGGCACTGAAGAGCGCCGCCACCGAGGTCATGAATTTGAAGGCAGAGGCATTGAGCAACTTCACGATCGCCAGGCGGGCCTCGGTCAGATCACCGGATCGGAAGCCTTTGGCGGCGAAGTACAGCGCCACGACCAGACCCACGAACGTTATGATCAACCCAACGGAAGTATAATATCCCGGAGCGGCCGCCAAAAACGTGCCATGGCGCGACGCCTGCCGCACTTGATCATCAAGGCCATACAGCGAAAACCGGCGACTGGGCGGCTTGCCGGAATGCTTCGCGTCTTCGATATAGGTCGCCCAGGCCGAGAGCAGCACGCCCTCACGCTTCAAAATGGCCTCTACGTCCTGCACGCCCGGCTGCCACAGGCTCCGCGCGGGCTCCGGTAACGCTCCGATGGCGAATTTCGCGCGCAGCATGGCTTTGATCTGCGGCCGCACGATCTTGATGTCATAGACAACAAGCAGCAACACGGCAGAGACGAAGATCACGAGCGATGCCACATAGACGAACGAAGGTTCGTTGATGAGGTTCACCAGCGGGATAAAAATGGGTCGGGCGATGGCTGTGCCGAAGTCGCCAATCGCGGCCAGACCGCCGCCGGATTGTCCGAGCCTGACGAGGCCAGCGACGACGAGCAAAGCAGCAATGGCGATAACGATTGGCATTCTAGGCCGTCAACTCCACCGCGAAACGCGCCCACCGTTCGGATTGCAATAGGAACCTGTTCATGCGCTCATTATGCGCTTTCGTCGGCCAAGGCTAGGGAGTGTCGACAAACTTCGCAGTCACCCGATTCTAAATGGTGCGAAGATTTGTCGACAAATGCTCTATTCCGGGCGCACGGGAGTGAGCACCAAAGGCCACGCCATCGGGATGATTGCGGAACTTGCAGAAGCCCTCAATTTTGAGTGTCATTTGACGAGAGCGGTCGTCTTTGAACGCGCGAATATTTTTGTACAATTCGATGACACGCGGCTTCACATGGATCAGATTTGGGTGTTAAAGCTATAAATTAAGGTATTTTTAAACTTTTCCTTTGGCCTCAGTTATTGTCAGGCCATTTGAAACTCTGGGGGGATTTAAGCATGGCCATCACATTTTGGGGCAATCCGGGCAATCTGATCGAGTCCGCGGCCAGCGCGCCGACGAGTTCATTCTCGTTCCGGATGCAGCAGCAGCGCTTTTCCGATAACCATTTGTGGGCCACATTCCAGACACCGGGGTCCACCTACGTCAACGGCGCGGTGAATACGCTCACCCTGATGCTGTCATCGCAGGATCGGCTTGGCGAGGTCTGGAACTATGCGATTCCTGTCACGACCATCAACAGCAAGATCGGGTTTGCGGGTCTTGCCATTTATTCGTCGGTTGGCAACACCTCGTCCGGCGCGATCTTCTGGTACGAGCCAACGACGTCGGATCCCAACGGGCCTTATGCCATCAAGTATCAGCCGCTGACCTATGTTTTCGACCTTTCGACGGTCGTGAGCGGCCAGACGGCAACGCCCCCCGCCATTTCGCTCGGAGCGGTCATCGAACTGACGACCGTCAGCAGCATTCCCCGGATGTTTGAATGGACCTACAGCAACAACGTCCTGCAGGTGTTCACATCGTTGGATGGCTCGGCGCCCGGCACCGTTGACGTCTACGTCCAGAACTTTTCTGCAGCGGGCGTCGCACTGAACACCAGTACGCTGGTCTTTGATGACATCGCTTCCAACGCCGCCTGGGGAACTCTGAATTCGGGTACGAGCACCGTGCCTTTTGGCACGTATGGCGTGTGTTACGAGGATGCGGGTGCGACCCGGTCCCTGATCGTCCGGTCGCTTGATCCCATGACAGGGGCACTGGGCAGCCCCACGACGATCACGACGCCCTATGCCGATATCGGTGGTTTCCAAGTCCGTCAGTATACCGCTGGCGACTTCTTTGTTGCTGTATCCGGTGTGACGTCTGGCGGGGCCAATTCGATCACGGTCTACAAGACCAATGCGTCCATGGTGGTCTCCTCCAGTTCGACCATCGCCCTGACATCGCCGTTCAGCGACGTCCGCATCCAATCAGACCGGCTCACGGGCGACAAGGTTGTTCTGGCCTATAACAACAGCGGGACGGTACGTGTCGCCCAATACGACAACACCGGAGCTTTGCTGTCGGACGACATCGTGCCGGGCTTCACCTCCTACGACCGTTTGCGCGTCTTCCAGGATGGGCGCTTCGAAATCGTCGGACGGGTCCAGAATGGCGACAACAACGTCATCACCACGGCGGTTTACGACACACGAAGTGCGGCCATCAACCTGATCTCAGGCGGCACTAATGATTCCCTCGCCGGAACAGCGTTCAACGATACCATCGACGGCGGCGCAGGCGACGACAAAATCGTTGGCGGCGCAGGCAATGACAGCATTCTGGGAGGGACCGGCAACAATTACATCGACGGTGGCGACGGCAACGACACCATCACCGGCGGCAGCGACGATGACACCATCGAAGGCGGCAATGGCAACGATTCGCTGGATGGCGGCGCGGGCAACAACACGATCAGCTACATCGATGCTGTTGGCTCTGTCGGAGTCAACCTTGGCCTAGCCACACCGCAGAACACAGGGGCGGCGGGCACGGACACGCTGGTCAATTTCACCAACGTCCAAGGCAGTGCCTTCGACGACTCAATAACGGGAACTGCGGCTGCCAACTCTCTTAGCGGCAACGGCGGGGCCGATTTCATGGGTGGCCTTGCCGGAGCGGACACGCTCGATGGCGGCGCTGGCAACGACATGGCGCGCTATGATCTGGACGCTGCGAATGGTGGCAGCGCGGGCGTGGTGGTCAACCTGTCAGCCAATGCCGTCAACTTCGGCGGTGTCGTGGCGGCCGGAACGGCGCGTGATGGCTTTGGCGATACGGACACGTTGATCTCGATCGAGGAAGCGCGCGGCGGGATAGGAAACGACACGCTTATTGGTGGAGCGGGCTACAACTTTTTCCAGGGGCGCGGCGGTGCGGACACCTATGACGGTGGCAACTCCACGGCCATCGGCGATGATTTTGGCGGAATCTACTTCCCTAATGGTTTCAACTGGGTCGATTATCGCCAGGATGGCGGCACGTCCGGCGTGGTCATCACCCTGACCAATGGTTCCGGAGGGAATTCGGGCGGCACTGGCACCGACACCTTTGGCAATGCCGAGACCTTCACCAACATCAACGCGATCCGTGGCTCGGCGTTCGCGGACAGCATCGTCGGCAACAGCTATTTCAGCTTGGTCCAAACCCTTCAGGGCAATGACACGGTCAATGGCGGTGGCGGGTATGACGTGGCCGATTACAGCCGCGATGCAACCTATGGCGGCACGGGCGCTGTCGTGGTCAACCTCTCTGGCGCGTCCGTCACCGTCGGTGCCAACGTGGTTGCGGCAGGCACGGCGCGCGACGGCTGGGGTGGCACTGATACACTCAGCAACATCGAGCGTGCCTATGGCACCGGTGGTGCCGACGCCTTCTATGGCAACAACTGGGACAACCAGTTCCGGGGCTTTGCCGGCAATGATACCATGGTCGGCGGCGACGGCTTCGACGACTTCCGGCCTGGCCTTGACATCGACCTGGTTGATGGCACCGCCGGTGCCAACGGCGACCAGAGCCATGATGACCGTGACCGCGTCACGTATAATGACCTGACGCCAGGCACTGGCAGCATGGGCTTGGGTGTGATCGTCAATCTTTCGAGCGCAGCCGTCACCTTCGAGACCTGGACCGTCGCGGCCAGTACGGCGCGCGATACCGGCGCATGGACTGACACGCTCATCGACATCGAGCGTGTGCGCGGCACCAACGGGCGCGATTATTTCGTCGGCAGCAGCACGGCCAACCTGCGCGAAGAGCGTTTCGAGGGCCTCGGCGGCAACGATTATATCGACGGTGGCGCGGGCTTTGATCTGGTCAGCTACCAACAGGAAACGGCCAATTTCGGGGGCAGTGGTTTTGGTGGCAACAAGGGTATCATCGTCAACCTGTCACTCGCCGCGATCACCGTCGGCACCACCACCGTGCAGGCCGGCACGGCGCGCGACGGGTTTGGCTACACCGACACGCTGATCAACATCGAAGGCGTGACCGGCACCGCGCTCGCGGACTACATGCTTGGTGGCGATGGTTATAACTACTTCCGCGGCTGGGGCGGCGCAGACACCATCGACGGTGGCGCGGGCGACCGGGACTTCCTGTCGTTCTTTGTCGATGACGCCTTCTTCAACACGCCGGGTGCCGGAACGATCATCGATATGGTGGCAGGCACCGCTGTCCAGTTCCAGGATGGTGCCACCGCGACCTTCATCAACATCGAGGACATTGGCGGCTCGGAGCGCGATGATTCCATCACGGGCGACACCAACAACAACCACCTCTCCGGCAACGAGGGCAATGACACGATCGATGGTGGTGACGGCAACGATACGATCTCTGGCGGAACCGGCAATGACTCGCTCATCGGCGGTGCGGGCATCGATTTTATCAACTATCGCTTCGACCCAACCGAGGGCGCCTATTACCTGCTCCAGCGCCCGGACGTAACCCCAACCGCGTGGACGGGCGTGACGGTCAATCTGGCGACCGGATTGGCGACCGATTATGCGGGCAACACGGACACGATCTCCGGCTTTGAAGGCGTGACTGGCACATTCCTCGCCGACAGCCTGACGGGCGATGGCCTGGACAACATTTTCTATGGCCTCTCCGGCAACGACACGATCGATGGCGGCGGCGGCATCGACACGATCAATTACGGCAACTCGGGTGCCACCAACGGCTCGGGCGAGCCCGCGCTCGTCGGCATCAACGCCTCACGACCCAACGGCGTGGTCGTCAACCTGCTGGGCGGCACAGCCAATGACGGCGAAGGTGGCACGGATACGCTGACAGGAATCGAGAATGTCAGCGGCTCTACAGGTAACGACCAGATCACCGGCAATACGGACGCCAACACACTGCAGGGCCGCGATGGCAATGATACGATTGCGGGTGACCTGGGAAGCGACTCCATTCTTGGCGGTAGCGGCCTGGACAGCCTGTCAGGCGGTGATGGCGATGACACGATCTATGGCGGCATGGGTGTCGGCGATCTGACTGACGCCGACGACACGATCGATGGCGGTGCGGGCAATGACCTGATCTTTGGCAATGCGGGCAATGACAGTCTGCTGGGTGGTCTTGATCAGGATACGATCAGTGGCGAAAGCGGCAACGACACAATCGTTGGCGATCTGGGCAATGACTCCGTTCTTGGTGGTAGCGGCCTCGACAGCCTGTCGGGCGGCGGTGGCGATGACACGATTTACGGTGGCATAGGTGCGGGCGATCTGACCGACGCCGACGATACTGTTGACGGCGGCGCGGGCAATGACCTGATCTTTGGCAACTCCGGAAACGACAGCCTATCGGGCGGTCTTGACCAGGACGCGGTCAATGGCGACGACGGTAACGATGCTATCTTTGGTGGTAGTGGGCTCGATAGCCTGGCTGGCGGCAATGGCAACGACACGCTCTATGGCGGCAATGGTATAACCGATCTGACTGACCTTGCCGACACGATAGGCGGCGGGGCGGGCAACGACCTGATCTACGGCAACTCTGGCGATGACGTTCTGCGCGGCGGGCTGGATCAGGATACGGTCAATGGCGATGATGGCAATGATTCCATTTTCGGCGGCACCGGTTTGGACAGCCTGGCTGGTGGTAACGGCAATGACACTCTCTATGGTGGCAATGGCGTAACCGACCTGACGGACGCGGCCGACACGATAGGCGGCGGTGCGGGCAACGACCTGATCTATGGCAACGCGGGCGATGACCAGCTTCGCGGTGGTCTCGACCAGGATACGATCTTTGGCGACGAGGGTAACGATTCCATCCTCGGTGGTGGCGGGATGGATTCGCTGACTGGCGGAACCGGTAACGACACGATCTACGGCGGTCTCGGCATCAGTGACCTGACTGACGCAGCTGACACGATCAGCGGCTCGACAGGCAACGACCTGATCTACGGCAATGCGGGCGATGACCAATTGCGCGGTGGTGTCGACCAAGATACGGTCTTTGGTGACGAGGGCAATGATTCCATCCTGGGCGGCAGTGGGCTGGACTCGCTTGTCGGCGGCATTGGCAATGACACGATTTATGGCGGCAACGGTGTGGTTGATCTGACAGACCTTGCCGATACCATTGATGGAGGAGCAGGCAATGACCTGATCTACGGCAACTCTGGGGATGACAGCCTCTTGGGCGGCCTTGATTTGGATACGGTCTCAGGGGATGACGGCAACGACGTGATCTTTGGTGGCGGTGGGGTGGATAGCCTGACCGGCGGCAACGGCAACGACACGATCTACGGTGGCAACGCTGCCGGTGATCTGACCGATGTCGAAGACACCATCGACGGTGGCGCGGGCAATGACCTCGTCTTCAGTGGCTCTGGCAATGACAGCCTGTTGGGCGGGCTTGATCAGGATACGCTCAATGGTGAGGACGGTAACGATGCCATCTTTGGTGGTAGCGGGATGGACAGCCTGGCTGGTGGCAATGGCAACGACACGCTCTATGGCGGCAACGGCGTGACGGATCTGACCGACTCTGCCGATACGATTGGTGGCGGGGCGGGCAACGACTTGGTCTACGGCAACTCGGGCGATGACGTGCTGCGGGGTGGGCTTGATCAGGACACTGTCTTTGGCGATGACGGCAACGACTCCATCTTTGGCGGCACCGGGCTTGATAGCCTGGTCGGTGGTAACGGCAATGACACCATTTACGGTGGCAACGGCGTCACCGATTTGACTGACTTGGCCGACACGATTAGCGGTGCCGTTGGTAATGATCTGATCTACGGCAATGCTGGCGATGATGTGCTGCGGGGCGGTGCCGATCAGGACACTATCTTTGGCGATGAGGGCAACGACTCCATCCTTGGAGGCAGCGGCCTCGACAGTCTGCTCGGTGGGGTGGGTATCGACACCATCTTCGGCGACGACGGTAACGACACGATCACGGGCGGTTTTGGCGCTGACCAGATGACCGGTGGGCTTGATGCCGATCAGTTCGTGTTCCTGGCTCTGGATTCTGTGACCGATACAATCACTGATTTCAACGTGGCGCAGGGCGACAAGCTGGTCTTCCTGGCCAGCCAGTTTGGGCAAACCTTCGATTCAAACCCGACTGGAACTGCGGGCTCTCCGACAACACGGTTCATCTTCTCCACCAACGATTCGACCTTGTACTACGATGCCGATGGGTCCGATCCTGGTGCGCGCGTCGCCGTGGTCACGCTGACGGGTGTCACCACCTTGAGTTCAAGCGATCTCCTGTTCATCTGAACGGGAGCTGGCTTTGTTGGTTGGGGAGTCGTCGGATGGAGACAGCCGTTGGTTTAAAATGACAGGTCGCGCAGCAGAGGCGCTTTGCTATTTTTCTCGGATAGCAAAGCTTCTGTCGCCTTGACCGGCCAGGGAATGCCAATGGTAGGATCGTCGCAGCGCACGGCTGCATCATGCATCGGGCTGTAGTGGTTGGTCACTTTGTAGGCCAGCTCGGCGTCATCCGTCAGCGTGCAAAAGCCATGAAGAAAGTGTGGCGGAATCCAGAGCTGACAACCGTTGTCGGCTGAAAGCGCCACGCTCTCTTATAGCCCAAACCTTGGCGGTCCCGCACGGATATCAACCGCAACGTCGAGGACCGCGCCCCTGAGCAGCCGCATAAGCTTACCTTTCACTCTGGGTTTACGTTGAAAGTGCAAACTGCGGATGGTCCCTTTCTGGCCGAGTAGGACTGGTTGTTCTGAACAAACGACATTGATCCGATTCCAGCACTGAAGCGGTCTTACCGAAATATTTCGGAGGAGGAAACGCGCGCATCGCCGATGCGCTTAGGCTCGATCAGGACCACATCGGGGATGGCAAGGCGTTAAACTGCATGGCGAAGAATCTCTCTTAAACCGAACCGTCGGCGACCTGCCGGAGGTACTGTCCATAGCTGCTCTTGCCCAGGGCATCGGCCAGCACCATCAGCTGCTTGCGGCCGATGAAGCCTTGGTCAAAGGCGATTTCCTCGGGACAGCAGATGCGCGTACCTTGCCTGGCTTCGATGGTGCGCACAAAATTTGCGGCATCGGTGAGCGAGTCGGGCGTGCCAGTGTCCAGCCAGGCAAAGCCACGGCCCATCCGCTCCACATGCAGGCTGCCGCGCTGGAGATAAGCGGCGTTGACATCAGTGATCTCATATTCGCCCCGCGCCGAAGGCATGATCGACTTGGCGATGGCCACGATATCATTGTCATAGGCATAGAGCCCGGTGACGGCCCAGCGCGATCGCGGCTTCAGCGGCTTTTCCTCGAGCGTGAGCGCTCGGAAATCCTTGTCGAATTCCACCACGCCATAGCGTTCGGGATCGGGCACGTGATAGGCGAAAACGGTCGCGCCGGCATCGCGGTCGGTCGCTTGCTTCAAAAGCCCGGTCAAGCCCGCACCATAGAAGATGTTGTCACCCAGAACCATCATCACCCGGTCTCCAGCGATGAACTCCTCGCCGATGACAAAGGCCTGCGCCAGTCCGTTGGGGATGGCCTGCTCGGCGTACTGGAGGGTCACGCCCCATTGCGCGCCGCTGCCCAGCAAGCGCTTGAACATCGGAAGGTCATGCGGTGTGGAAATGATGAGGATCTCGCGGATGCCCGCCATCAGCAGCACGGACAGCGGATAGTAGATCATCGGCTTGTCATAGACCGGAAGCAGTTGCTTCGAGACCGAGAGGGTCATCGGGTGCAATCGCGTCCCACTGCCGCCCGCAAGAACAATACCCTTCATGCTGTTTTGTCCTTCGCAAATACCCGGTCGAGACAAAGGCCGAGTGAGCCATGCCATTCGGGCAGGGCAATCCCGTGGATCGCCAGCAACTTGCTGCAATCCAGCCTTGAGTTGGCCGGACGCCGCGCTGGGGTAGGATAGTCCGCCGTCGTGATCCGCTTCACCGCTGCAGACGGCCCTCCACGGGCAGCCGAGCCTGCGAAGATGGCTTGCGCGAAATCGGCCCAGGTCGCTTCGCCTGCTCCAGCCATGTGAAAAATGCCGCGCATGTCATCCCGCTGCCGATTGGCCAGCAGGTTGCGGCAAACCGAAAGCACTGCGCTTGCAAGATCAGGCGCATATCCTGGCGTTCCGTATTGATCCGCAACGACCCCGATTTCAGGCCGGGTCTCGGCCAGCCGCATCATGGTACCCAAAAAATTCTTGCCTTCCGCGGCATAGATCCAGGCCGTGCGTAGGATGGCATGATCCGGATTGGCACCAGCCACAGCCCGCTCTCCCTCCAGCTTGCTGCGCCCGTAGGCGCTGACCGGGTTCACGGCATCGGTCTCGCGGTAGGGGACAGGACTGGTCCCATCAAAGACATAATCCGTCGAGATCTGGACGACCGGGATACCCAGGACACGCGCCGCAGCTGCAATAGCACCAGCGCCTGCGCCATTCACGGCCATAGCCACATCCGCTTCCGATTCGGCCAGATCAACCGCTGTGTAGGCCGCCGCATTGACGATGATGTCGGGGTTCACGCTGCGGACGGCGGGCAGGATCGATTCGGGATGACCAAGGTCCACAGCAGTACGGACGAAGGCCATGAGTTTGACATCCGGCATCGCTGCCGCTTTCTCCAGCATCGCAGACGCGAGCTGCCCACCCCGGCCGGTCACCGCGATGCGCATATCAGGCCGTTTCCGCAGCCAGCAGGCCCAGCCGTTCTCCAGCATACACCTTGTCGCGCAACGGCCGCCACCACCACTCGTTGGCCAGATACCAGGTGACGGTTTTCTCGATCCCGCTGTCAAAGGTCTCGCGGGCCTGCCAGCCAAGTTCATTCTCCAGCTTGCTGGCGTCGATGGCGTAGCGGTGGTCATGACCGGGCCTGTCGGCCACATGGGTGATCAGCCCGACATGAGGCGCGCCAGAGGGCAGCAGGCGGTCCAGGATGCCGCAGATCGTCATGACCACATCCATATTTGTCCGCTCGTTGCGTCCGCCGACATTGTATTTCTCGCCGAGGCGGCCACGGCTGACGATGAGGTCAAGCGCTGCGGCGTGGTCATCGACATAGAGCCAGTCGCGGATGTTGCCACCCGCACCATAGACCGGCAGCGGCTTGCCGTGGATGGCATTGAGGATCACCAGCGGGATGAGCTTTTCCGGGAAATGGTAGGGGCCGTAATTGTTCGAGCAGTTCGAGATGACAGCGGGGAACCCATAAGTCCGCGCCCAGGCTGAGACGAGATGATCCGCGGCGGCCTTGGAAGCGGAATAGGGCGAGCTTGGATCATAGGCCGTCTGTTCGGTAAACAAACCGGTGTCGCCAAGCGAGCCATAGACCTCGTCGGTGGAGACATGCAGGAAGCGGAACGCATCGCGCCTTTCTCCGGAGAGCCCGGACCAATAGCGCCGCGCTGCATCGAGCAGCACGAAGGTTCCCACCACATTGGTCTGGACAAAGGCCCCCGCACCGATGATGGAGCGGTCCACATGGCTCTCTGCCGCCAGGTGCATGACCTGATCGGGCTGGAAGCCGTCGATGGCTTGCGCCACCGCCGATGCGTCACAGATGTCCGCTTCGCAGAACCGGTAGTTTGGCGCGTTGTCGATCTCGGTCAGCGAGGCAAGGTTGCCCGCATAAGTCAGCTTGTCCAGATTCAGAACTTCCGCCCCTGACCGTACAAGATGACGGCACAAGGCTGATCCGATGAATCCGGCTCCGCCGGTAACAACAACACGACGTATCATCGGGTCTATCTAGAAAGTTCGTATGGCTCTGTCGAGCAGAGTTGCGCGAAATGCTTTCAGCTGCAGAATTATGAACTCAGGCCGTCCGCTGTTGCACCAATGCTTTCACAATCCCGGCCCAGCCTGTCTGGCCCGGGCGTTTTGACACGGCGCGCAACGCCGCCGCTGATCGCTGCTCATACCCACTGCGATCATCAAGCACGCTCCTGAGCGTCTCCGCCAGTGCCGCCGCCGTCGCGTGTTGGGCAACCCAACCCGCAGCGCCATAGCCGATCTGCTCAGGGAGCGCACCCACCGGCGTGACGACAGCGGGCAGGCCGGCGGCAAAGCCTTCCACCAGGACGCCGGACTGGCTGGCTTCAGCGTAAGGACAGATCATGACGTCATGGCGATCGATGGTGGCATCCACCTCAGTCTCCAGCAGGAACTCGAGCCGTGATGTATCGGCGTGGGGCAGGCCTGCGAAAGCTTTCATGACGAACGCGCGCTCCGGGCCGTTCCCCACGATTGTCAGGCGCCAATCGTCGCGGTTCCTGATCTCGTGCAGGGCCTCCGCCAGGAGGTCGAGACCCTTGTAGGTCAGCAAGCGACCCAGGAACAAAAAGCGGATTGGTCCTTCACCAAGCGTGCGCGGTTCACCGCGTCTGGCACGGGCATGGAGAGCCAAAGGCGCCATGAACAGCTGGCGACGTCTCCCCAGATCGAAGCGATGGCGGATGTTTTCACCGACGAAGGAGGACAGGGCCACCATACCAACGGCTGAACTCAACAGGATCTTCTGGGTGATGCGTTGCATCACCGGGGCGTAATCCCCTGGGTGGGGCTGGTCATCATGAATGACGTAGATGTAGGGCGTGCCGATCGCGCGCAACAGAAAGGTAACGGGCAATGCCATGGCAAAATTCATCGGTATGATCACGATCTCCGCGCCAAAGTTGCGCACATGAGACTTGAGCGCTTTCAATGCCTTGGGTATTTCAGAGAGCAGCGGCAATGACAGACTGCGCCCAACCGGACTGCGCACTGCGACCACGCTGCCTGATGCTGCGTTGGCTTTGTCCAGCCAGGCGTTGTTGACATGAAGCGACATGGCGACCGCGTCGATCCCGCATCTTGCACCAATCTCTTCAGCAATCCGATGTGTAAATCGGATGCCAGCGCCGCTCGCGCCCCAATAGACCAGCATTGCCTTGGCCTGAGGGTGGGCTGTCAACTCTAAATCGTGCAGGGAACCGCTCGGTGAAACATCCATCGGCTGGCAGCACTACCATCTGCAAGCGCTGATTGAAAGCTGGTGTCTTTCGTCACTTCAGTCAGGGGGTCCGCAGCTTTGGAAATGCGGTGTGCAGCCAGCCTTCTGCCTGCCTGTGGCTCTGCGTGACATTGTCGACAGCAGTTTGCGTCGGAAGGCTTCACTGTCCTTGCAAATTGAGGTTTGGGGGATTTGGTTTTGACGGTTCACCAGGTTCAGCTCACGCGCCCCACAGCCTGCGCGAAGGCTTCATCAAGGCTGGAATGGCCTTTGAGCCCGAGAATCTCACGCACGGCGCGGGAATCGCCGCGTCCTTGGCGCAACTCATTAGGGCGAAGAGGCGGTGCGTAGAATGGTACAATGTCAGTCCTCGCGTTCATGGGGCGCGCGACGCTCTCCGCAAACAGCCGCACAGAAGTCCCCTCTCCCGAGCAGATGCCGATCACTGGCTGCGCCGCTGGCACGGCCAGGCAATAGCTCCGGCAAATGCCTCGACCACCAGCCCGGCAGGGATACATCGCGGATTTGTGTGCCTCCAGAAAGGTCGCCCCCCCCTCCCCTCACGAATGCCGTTGACCAGCAGCGGCAGCTCTGGTGCCCAGCTCACCTTCGTCAAGGACGTGTACAGTCTCCGTACGATGCCTTCGACGGAAAGGCCCCTTTGCCGTGCTAAGCGTGTCAGCGTGGCCCTGGCCTTGCTCCTGCCGCTGTTTCATGGGGTCTCGGCCAATCGTCGACGGAAACCATCGATCCGCGCCTACGCCGGGAGATCGCGCATCGCGCGGGCGCTGTCTGTGCGCCGTCCGACGTTCCAGGCGCGGGCGGCCAGCTCGCCAGTGGTGCCAAGCAGTGCCGCTGTCAGCACCAGATAACTGTGGCACAACGCGAGCAGGTGCTGTCAGTGTTTTGCGTTTTAAAATTGTGTTGTGCCAACAGACCTAGGAATAAAAGCACTGAATAGTCTTGAGAGAGGATGTTAACGTCTTGTTAACTAAAAATCGTTTGTAAGAATCGGCAGATGGCTTCATCTTAACGAGGATCGTCGTTCGCACGGCATTTTAGCGTTAACATGCCCGTGTGCCAAAGACTTGGACGGCGCAGCAATTGGAAGCGAAACAGCAGATGGCGGCCAGTCTGGCAAGACAAGCGATGGCACGGCAAGCGGTGTCGGCAGAATCGGCGTGTGCGGCTGCGGGAACACCAGTGCGGGACGAGTCCGCTGCCATTGCGCGCCACGCTGCAGACCTGTCTTCCCAACTTAGGGCCATGAGCGACGCGCTGTTTCCGCCGACTTCGTCGAAGACGTTGCGGCGGTTCACGTCAGGCGAGGCGGCCCGATGGATTGGGGTTTCCGATTCCCGGCTGCGTCAGCTCGCCCTGGCAGGTGATGGCCCCCAGCCCGACAAGGGGCCGGGTGGACGCAGGCTCTACACCCTCTCCGAGATCAATGCCGTGCGGCGTGTTTTGGGCGCCAGTGCAAAAGGTCGTGATGGACGCATCTATGTGCCGCATCGTCAGCATGGAGAAAAGCTCCAGGTGCTCGCTGTCACCAACTTCAAGGGGGGCTCGGGCAAGACAACGACCGCTGCGCATCTCGCGCAGTATCTTGCGCTGCGCGGCTATCGTGTGCTGGCGGTTGATCTCGATCCGCAAGCCTCTCTCTCCGCCCTGTTTGGTACGCAGCCGGAATTCGATGTCGGCGCCAATCAGACCCTGCAGGCTGCCATTCGCTATGACGGCGATCGCAGACCGCTGCGGGAGGTCATTCGCAAAACCTACGTCGAAGGGCTGGACCTTGTGCCCGGCAATCTGGAATTGATGGAATTCGAGCATGAGACACCACGCATTCTCGCCAGGGGATTGAGCGGCGCACAATCGTTGTTTTACGCGAGGGCTGCTGAGGCGCTCGACCAGGTATCGGGCGACTACGATGTTGTCGTGCTGGATTGCCCTCCGCAACTCGGGTTTCTGACGCTGGCTGCGCTTTGCGCCGCGACGGGCGTGATTGTTACCGTTCATCCGCAGATGTTGGACGTCGCCTCGATGAGCCAGTTCCTGCTTATGACCAACGATTTGCTTGATGTGGTCCGCAACGCGGGAGGGCAGCTCTCCTTCGACTTCTATCGCTATCTCGTGACGCGCCATGAACCGCAGGATGGGCCGCAGACCAAAGTGGTGGCACTTCTGCGCAACCTCTTCGGGGATCACGTGCTCACCTCGCCCATGCTGAAATCCGCGGCGGTCGCGGATGCGGGCCTCACCAAACAGACACTCTACGAGATTGGCCGCGAGAACTTGACGCGGCAGACCTATGACCGCGCGGCCGAGGCACTCGACCTGGTCAATAGCGAGATTGAGCGGTTGATGCTGGGCGTCTGGGGTCGAGATTCCATGCATCTCGCGTTCAACGGCGGGAGTGAGGCGCGATGAGCCGCAAAGCCACACTTGACGCGCTGTTTGCTGCGAAGCCGCTCAGAAGCGAGCAGGCGTTAGAGAGCAAGAGCGCCGACCCCGCCACCGGGTTGGCAGCTGTCAACTCCTCTGAGGCGTCCATCGAAGGGGATGACATCACCCCCCCCTCCCCTGGACGTATTCGCTCGGGAGCCATCGGTGCGATGGGGGCCAGCCTTCAACATCTCCAGGACAGTGCGCGCGAGGCGGAAGCACTTCGCAGAGCCCTCGCAGATGCGGAAAGCATCGTATCGCTGGACGCTGATCTGATCGATTCTGCGCCGGTTGCAGACCGGTTTGTGCTGGACAACGACGCGGCCGAAGATGTCTTGACCGAGTCTATTCGTGTCAGCGGACAACAGGTTCCTGTGCTGGTGCGTCCGCATCCCTTACGACCCGGACGCTGGCAGGCCGCCTACGGCCATCGAAGAATACGCGCCTGCCGTGCGCTGCGTTTGCCGGTCAAGGCCATTGTGCGTGATCTGTCTGACGTCGCGCTTGCCGTTGCCCAGGGCAAGGAAAACCTTGAGCGGCGTGATCTGTCGTTCATCGAGAGGGCGTTCTTCGCTGCAGGCCTTGAACAGGCCGGATTTGATCGTGGCATCGTGATGCAGGCTCTTGGCGTGCACAAGGCTGATGTCTCACGCTATATCGCGGTTGCAGCTGCCATCCCCGGCGATCTTGTGCGAATCATTGGTCCTGCTCCCAAAGCGGGCAGGGCACGCTGGATGGAGTTGGCGGACCTGGTTGCTGGCGAGCGACCCGGCAAGCCGTCGCTGCGGGATCTCCTTGAGGTATTGCCGCAGCTTGGAGCATTCCAGAACAGCGGGAGCGATGCCCGCTTCCAGATGGTGTTGCAACGGTTGTCCGCGGCTCCAGCTCTGGCTGCAGCCTCACGCTCCCCGACCGCGGTTGTGCGTGACAGCGCCGGTCGGATTGTGGCGACAGTTGTCGCACGCGGCAGCCAACGCCAGATCAGTGTGAATGAGTTTTTTGCGCCGGGATTTGGCGATGCCGTGAGAGCAGCGCTGCCAGAATTATATCGCCAGTGGCTCGCAACGGCGCCTGACACATCCACCGTCTCCCACGAAGACTGAAACCCAAAAAATGAAAGAGCCTCTTACGTCTCCGTAGGAGGTTCCAGGTTTAGGCTCAATGTCGCTAGCGGAGGTGTGAGGGCAGGGACTTGGTCCTTCGAAGAGTTGACAGCTGTCAACTGGTTTAGGTGTGATCGAGTTGACAGCTGTCAACTTTGCCTGTTGCCGTTTTGATATGGAGCAACATTATTTACAGGCCGGCCGCTTTGGTCAGGTTTACCTTGAACCTCTCCTTGCGGCGCTGATATCGCCTTGTCATGTCAACGGATGCATGACCCAACTGGCGCTGCACGTGCACTTCATCGACATCTGCGGAAGAGGCGAGTCCGGCACGGAGAGAATGTCCGGCAAAAAGCGCCTTGCGCTGCGCTTCGGGCAGATCAGATCGAACACCGGCGGTAAGAGCCGCTGATTTCACCAGGCGGGCTACATGCTTGTCATCCAGGCGTTGGGAACTGACATCGCTGTTGGCCTTCCGAACGCGGCGAAAGACAGGACCGGTGCTGACACGGGCAAACTTCAGCCAAAGTTCGAGGGCGTAGACCGGACAAGATCGTTCGCTTGTGCCGCGTCCGATTTCGACATGGCGCCAACCCGTCTTACCACGGATGGTCAGCAGTACACCGCCCGCCAGGATTTCGATCCAGCCGCCCGTCTCGGGCGTCTGTTCGGGACCGCAATCAAGCCCCGTGATCTCCGAACGGCGAAGACCTCCCGCGAAGCCGATAAGCAGCATGGCACGGTCACGGTAGCCCCGCAGATTGTTGGGAAGCGTTGCACACATTGCCACGATATCATCAGCAAACAGCGCCTCCTTCTGCTTGGGCGGGCGTGCATGTTGTCGGCGAATCCCGGCCATCACGTCCGTGATATGCCGATCCTGCCGGGGGAGGGGAGTGCCCGCCGAACGGTAGGTTGTGGTAATGGCCGCCAGCCGTCGCTCGATCGATGAGACCGCAGCTTTCGGCACGCCTTCGCCTGACGCTGAGGCCGCGAGATACAGGCCGACGATGTCCGCCTGCGGCTCCAACACGTCAAAGCCCCTGCGGCGGCACCAGTGCGCGAATTGCGCCCAGTCCGAAGCATAGGCTTTCACGGTATTGATGCTGGAGCGCGCGGCGGCGTAGCTCCTGGCAGTATTTGCAAGCCGGTCCAAAGCGGGGTTGGCTTCAATGCTTGATTGAACAGACACCTTGGACGCTGCTAATCGCTCGGCATCAGACCGCCCGGACTCCTTCAGCTGTGTACCGGCCGAGTGGTTTGTGGTTGGACGAGACGAATCTGACATTAGAAGATCATAATCGCAATAAGTCCGATAAGGCAAACTTATAGGACATTAAACGAAATATACTGAGGCGGCGAAAAACATGGCTCTAAATCGTAATTACGCCGTCATGCCTTAAGCTTACCAGATGGATTCGGACAACACGGCCCTGCCAGAAGGCCTAGACCGCACCTTGCGTCGACGCGTGGTGGCGCTCAACACAGGGTCGGCTACAGATGCGTCCAACCCTCTGAAGTTGCAGCCGCTTCCGCGCTGGATAACGTCTGTACAGGCGTCGACGACCAATACAGGGCAGGGCGCCAGCCCACCGAACACGAACGCTGTCCTTGCGGCGGGTGCGGCTGCCTTCGCTCTCGTCAGATCCTGCGCGCCGAGCCGCCCAGGGTTGGCTGCTTCCGCGTGCGGCAGGCGCTGAAGGCGGCCGCAGTCGCAGCAAAGCTCCTGCGCCTCAATGCCGACGAAGCCAGCCTGCGCGATGCCGAACACCTGACCCGCCCCGGCGATGATCCCGGCCTGGCTGGACCGGCTGCTCCGACAACTGGCCTCGCGGCCAACACGGCTGGCCGACGAGACACTGTCGGCCATCGCCACCGACATCGAAGGCGCTACGGCAAGCGCCGAAGTGCTGGCCTTGCAGCGGGTTGACATCGCCCTGGCCAGGCGTCTTGGCTGGGAGCGCCCGCTGCTGTTGCACATGACCGCGATCGCCGATCCGGCTTTGCGACAGGGCGTAAAAGGCAAACGCGCGCGCGCTGAACAGCCGGAGTGGGCCAATTTGCAGTATGCCGTGCTGTCTCAAGCTGCCAGTGCCGCCCATGCGCAGACCGTGACGCTCGCTCGCAATGCTGAGGCACTCGCTGACGCCGCCGACAGCCTGCGCACCCGCAACGGGGGCAGAGGGCTTGCGCTCATCCTCGCAGATGACAGCGTTGCGCCCTGGCGCATGGCCGGGAAGGGTGGCAAACACGGTCTCGGCTTTGACCGTGCCGCTCGCCGCCTCTGCGAAAGCCTGCATACCATGGGCGCGCTTCGGCTGCTCACGGATAGGCCGACGTTTCGGCTCTACGGCCTATGAGCATGGCCAAACCCGCATCTGCCGCGCAGGCAAAGCTGTTCGATGCCGACCTGCCAGATACAATGCGCTGGCGCAAATGGATGGGGCGGGTGAGGTGCAACTGATGGCGGCACATGAGGAGCTGACCGCTTGCGTGGAGCGCTCCGGCTTTGCCCTCAATGCCGCGACGTGCAGACCGCCGGTCGACACGCTCGACGTTTTCAACTGCAGTTTGACGAATGGTCGAACGCAGGTTCTGGAGGGTCGAGTGGCCAAGTTCTTTTCGGTCGTGCGCACCGCGCCAAGCGAGGCCAGCGTCGAGCGATATTGCGCAGCTGGCGAGGCTGGCAACGCAGCGTTGCCCAAGTCATAGCAGGTCTGCGAACGATCGATTTGCGATCCGGAATCGATGTTGCGCTTCCCATCCGGCCTTCAACTCACCAGCCTGAATGATTGTCAAAACATTCGCGCGTATCGCCTCGTCATCCCGGCTGCGCTTGCTGGGTGTTGGATTGAGCCAGGCATGGAAGCCTGACCGTGACACATCCAACGCTTCGCAAAGCCACGCCCGGCTCTTGGGCAAGAGTTCGCCAAACAGAACGGTGCTTCGCCACAAACGTGAACCTCATGTCACGTCCCTCGCAAAGTAGGCTGCGGCCTTTTTCAGGATGTCACGCTCCGCCTTCAGCTTGGCGACCTCCCGCCGCAGCCGCTCGATCTCCTACTGCTCGGGCTTCACTTGCCCATGGCCGGGAAAGGCCTGCGCCGGATCGGCCAACAGATCCCGTGCCCATTTGCGCAGAACGTTCTCGTGCACGTCCAGATCCCGCGACGCTTGCGCAACACTCGCACCCCGTTCGCGAACAAGGCGAACCGCCTCGATCTTGAACACACTGCCAAACCGTCTTCTCTGCATCTGCCACCTCCGGCTTCATGAAATACCTAAACTTGCTGTCCACAAATCTAGCAGCAGGCCAAAGTTCAGCAGATGGCCCCTTTCACTTGATACGACCACACGCGCCAGAAGGCCGACCCGGATCTCCGCTCAACACGGGCGAAGGAGGACGAGGAACGCTACGACGCCATGTTCGACGAGCAGAAGCTGGCGGCGTGACTCAAACGAAACGACCACTGAGGAACGCGGGGCGGTTCAAACGTATCAAAGCTGCTTCTGAAAAACTGGCAATAGCTGGCCGCCAAACGTCAAAGCTGAAGCGTCCTGACCGGGTTCGCCCAAAGTCTCGCTTTAGCCACCACGGCAGCCGGGCTAACTTTCATGCCCTGCAACTGCGAGCACTCGTGTGAAATATCAAAATGCGGCACCTTTGCATTCATTCAGAGTCATTGGCTCAGGAGCACGGTGAGGTGGCGTGTGTGAGTTTGGGCGAAAATCATCTGCAAGCTACGCGCGATAGATTCCCGTACGATTGATCATGCGCTCAGGGGGGGGCACCAACATGCTAAGCCAACGAACGTCTCAAGGCGGTGCAGGAACACTACGGAACCTGCGTGAAAGTGACCGTACCGATCATCTTGAGTCCAGATTGCGGCATGAGGGCATGATCAATTCCGTCATGTTCGATATTCCGTGCATACGGGAAAATAAGATTTCCCTTGCTGGTGTCGCCAAGCGGTTCAACCTCAGCGAACATCACTTCCACCGTATTTTTAAGGAGTATTCTGGCGAGAATTTTACCTCCTTTGGCCGCCGGGTTCGGCTGGAATATGCCGTGCGTCGGCTGCGCGCCCACAATCAGTCGATCCTGGATATTGCGCTGTCTTGCGGCTATGACAGCCATGAGGGCTTTTCACGGGCCTTCAAGCAGCATTTTGGTTTTTCACCGCAGGATATGCGGGGGCGGATGCTGGCAATGGCTCCCTCCGTTGTAATTCCGGCATCGGCTACGCGGTATGAGCAGATACCCGACCAGACAGCGCTGCGGCAGCGACACATCGGTCTTTATTCGGAGCTGCAAGGTCCGACCGAATCATTCCTCAGACGTGCCTGGGCACCACAGGGTCATGGCGATCCGGTGCGGCCTTTCATCTTGTATTATGATGACCCCGTCATTCCTCAGCACCGCAGCAGCCGGGCTGAAATCTGTTGCCAGATCTTGCAGACGGATCATGCCGTAGCCGGGCTGGAAAAAGTCACGATCCCGGGCGGACGCTACAGGATCTACCGGCATCGCGGGCCCTACAGCAGCATCCATGCGGCCTTCCTGGCCTTTGCCGCCCAGAATGCGGACATCTGCAATTTCACGCTAACAGAACATATCTGCCGGGTGAATTTCCTCTGTGTCGCCGGCGTGGTCGATGAGGCAGAGCTCATCAATGATATCTGTATCCGGGTGGAGGACTGAACCCCCGCCTGGCATCTTGACGCGCCATGCTTGCAGCGGATTTCAGTGGAATCGCCCGATCCGGCAATTTATTGCCTTGTGAATCATAAGAACGATCTTGCTTGACCGCGATCGTTCAGCGGCCTGACGCATAAACCATACCCACCTGATTATGCATGGCCGATATGTGAAAATCGCAAAATCGGTCAAGCACAAGTGAGCCGCGACGGCTAACCCTGTTCGCCAAGGCAGGGATCAACGCCCTGCGGGTTTCTGGGGAGGCTCCAAAATGGTCAACAGCATCGATACGTCGAATAATTCCGGGTTTGGCCAATCGGGCGAGCTCGCAAAGTTCGATCTCTCAATCGCAGACAACGTTTACCTCTTGATAGGTGTAACTTTTCCTAATGGATTTGGATATTTACGTATTCCTGCCAATGCAATTTCCTCGATAATTGCCTTTTATCAAAAAAGAGCAACAGCAGAAGATATACAGATAGTAAGAGCTGCGCGACCCGGTGTTTACTTAGAGGCCGATATTGGTTCTCTTACAGCTTTAGCTGAATTTTCGTACGATCTGTTTGATGAGAAATTCCTTGGCGAAGTAGGTATTGAGTTCAAAACTGGTCGAAATAATTCCAATGCGGTTGTCCCAGATTGGTTAAGGAGCTTACGAGACGGAGATCAGAAAAACACCACTAACGGATTTACGGCCAATTTTTCTTACAGCATACCGAAAAATCAATGGGGCTTTTCTCTGGCTACTTACGGCACAGCAGCTGTTATAAATCGGCGAGGCGTAATTCCTGCAGGAGTCTCAAAAACAAACGACACTCGTCTTCGGGAGGGATTATTTCCTAGCATTCGATCAAATATTGAAAACCTGTCCTTACGTACAGATACGAAAAACAGGGCTGCTAATTCGGTAGTCGCATTCGCAAAATTAGCCTCTGCCGTCAACGTAGCAATATTGGCAGGTCAAGATAATGGTGGAAAACCACAGCTATATGGTGTCGGAAATCAAGCGGCATATGTTAAGCTTGGTCTAACTGGAAGGTTATTGCAACCTATACTTCCAATTCCTTACACCCCTTCTTATTTAGCGATAGGCGTATCTGGCTCGGCTTCACTTACAGCCACAGCTGACGGAACTGACATATTTACGGTATCCGCTCTTGGAAAAACCTACTTTAGAAGCTCGATAAAGCCACTTGTTGATTTTGTTAATGACGTCCTAGTCAAGCCCACACAATCATTGATTGAGACTGTTAGCCAGAATTTCAGCAGCATCAGCGGCCTTTTCGACTTGGGTAGTCAGATGGTCATTTCAGACCAGATTTCCGGCTTTGGAGGACGCCTGAGGCTCGGGAGCGGAACAGAAGGAACATCCTATACCGCGCCATCCGACCTGGGTTCGAACTTCCAATATACGTCACCTCTCGCAGGGCTTCAATTCACGGTGCTCAGCGATCAGGCCGTTGGTGCAATAAAAACATATGTCGATAGCTTGCGGGGTGCCAATAAGGCACCGACATCCAACAAGGATTTCATTATTGGTGGCATCCGAGACACGATTCAGTCTTATAATTCATACGCAATTTCAAAAGGTCAAGCGACTATAAACTACCCAGGTGACAGTAACGTTGTTGATGTACGCACTTTTCTTTACAATCAATTACCAAATTTATCGACAGCTGAGTTTCAATCGTGGATCAACGGATTTTTTGTCAACACGCATAAAATTATGATCAATGCATATTTTGGGACGAGTCCAAACGGTGCTTATACAAGCCCAATTCCTGATTTTTTAAAAGATGCATATGTAAATTTTATCGAGAACTTGTATTATAAAAAACAAAGAAATGGAAACCTTATCGAAGATACAAAAGCGTTCATCAATTTTATCACCGGCACTGATAAATGGCGGGTTGCATCGGCGGTTATTACAGCGACATTGGAAAATCAAGTTGTTGCCGAGGTCAAATCTAAATGGAGTGGTAGCTCAGACCAGCTTGCACGAGCTGCGCATTTCTATGCTCTCGCATTTGCTGAACGCTGGGCGTCGGACGGGTCAAAGGGTTTGCGCCCCAGCTCCGCCAACGACCCTATTGGTGATTATCTTAGTTTTTTGAGGAACATTCGTCGACCTGGCGGCGAGCTGTCTTCTGCGGTTGGTCGTCAGGTTCTCAAACGCGGCTCTGAATTGCTATTTTTTGATATAGCAAAAAGCGCAGTCGGATCGTTGAATGGCGATGTTAATAAAATCAAAGTTCTAGCGCGTTACCTGACATGGCACGACATGTTCAGCAAATATTATAATAGTGACAGTATTGATGCATTTAATGCGTCAGTTTTTGTGACACAAGTTAGTAAAAATCAGATGCCTGGCCTGCTGACTGATTATAAAAATAACGTCAGTGCGTACGAAAAAAGGGGCACAGATATTAGACGCGCTTTTCCAGAGCTGTTCGGGAAGAGTTCTGACAAAGAAGGCAGTGCGTATACCGAGCTGTTGATAGGTGATTTCAGCTTCGATGATACCGCTGCGACGCTAGACGATACCCAAATCTTGATTGGTAATACGGTGGCGAAAAGAGATATAGATAATCCAGAGTACTTGCAGTTGTTGCAAGACGAGCTGGCTGGAATATCTAATCCAGATGATTTTTCGAATTTAAGCGCCGCGGGTCGGGTTGTTTTGGACTCAGAATGGGTCGAATATTTTCAAAATATTTTCAACACTAGTTTGGATGCTTTGGGTGGCTTTTCTCCTGACGTTTTTTTGAACATCATATCGAGTGACCAGAACTTTTCTGATATTGCATCCGAGCGGTTGACGCGGATTTTTCTCGAACTGTTTAAGGACAATAACCTTACAGCTGAAGATCGAGCCTATTTATCGGAAAATCTGTCATTTTTTCGCGAAGGTTTTGTAACGCTTGTTGGCAAGCAAATCTCTGCCTTGCCTAATTTAACAGCGGTAGCAATTGCGCGACTGGTTCGCAGTCAGTTGGATATAGCTGGCATTGCAGTCACGGAGCGCAAGGGACTGATTGCGGATATATTGGGCCCGAGCGGGTCTCTTTCCATGTCGCGCCGCGTCGAGGTCACGAATGCGCTTGAGGCGATTGGCTATTTTGGGACGGGCGCTGTTCTCGCGGACCGCAATAAGTCGGGGACGGCTGCGGCGAACCTGATTGCGCGCGAGCGCCTGGCCGAGATTATCACTCGCGTCACG
>JANNEO010000111.1:0-1505 GCA_031378805.1 Hyphomicrobiales bacterium | reverse complement strand
CTGCCCAAGCAGGTGAGGGCGCTGGCGTTGCGCCATGCCCTTTCCTCAAAGGCAAAGGCGTCGCAGATCATCATCGTGGATGATGTTGTGAGTGCCGATCCCAAGACGAAGGGCCTGAAGGCGAAGTTTGACAAGCTGGGTTTCGGCAATGTGCTGATCATCGGTGGTGCCATGATCGAGAAGAACTTTGTTCTCGCCGCCCGCAACCTGCCGAATGTCGATGTGCTTCCGATCCAGGGCATCAACGTCTATGACATCCTGCGCCGCGAGAAGCTCGTGCTGACCAAGGCTGCCGTCGAAGCGCTGGAGGCGCGGTTTCAATGAGCATCGATCCCCGCCTCTATGACGTGATCGTGGCCCCGGTGATTACCGAGAAGGCAACGATGCTGTCGGAAGAAAACAAGGTTGTCTTCAAGGTCGCCATGACCGCTACCAAGCCGCAGATCAAGATGGCTGTGGAGCGGTTGTTCGACGTGAAGGTGACAGCAGTGAATACGCTCGTCCGCAAGGGCAAGGAAAAGCGGTTTCGTGGCACGATCGGACGACAGTCCGACGTGAAAAAGGCGATCGTGACGCTGGCCGAAGGCCAGTCCATCGACGTCACCACGGGCCTCTGAGAGCGAGGGTAAGGGTCCATGGCGCTCAAACATTTCAATCCCACGACTCCCAGCCTTCGCCAGCTTGTGCTGGTCGACCGCTCGGAGCTCTACAAGGGCAAGCCGGTCAAGGCGCTCACCGTCGGCAAGACGGAAGCGGGTGGCCGCAACAACATGGGGCGCATTACAGTGCGTTTCCGCGGTGGTGGGCACAAGCAGTCCTACCGCCTGCTGGATTTCAAGCGTCGTGAGAAGCTTGGCCTGGCCGCTGTTGTCGAGCGGATCGAATATGATCCCAACCGCACAGCGTATATCGCGCTGATCAAGTTCGAGGACGGAACCCTGTCCTACATCCTTGCTCCGCAGCGTCTTGCTCTGGGTGACCAGGTGACGGCTGGCGATCAGGTCGACATCAAGCCAGGCAATGCGATGGCCATTGGCAATATTCCGGTTGGCACCATCGTCCACAATGTCGAGATCAAGATCGGCAAGGGTGGCCAGATGGCCCGCTCCGCCGGTTCCTATGTCCAGATCGTCGGTCGTGACCAAGGCTATGTCTCGGTTCGTCTCAATTCTGGCGAACAGCGCATGATTCACGGTTCCTGCTTCGCCACGGTTGGCGCGGTCTCGAACCCGGACCACATGAACATCTCGCTCGGCAAGGCTGGCCGTAACCGTTGGCTTGGCAAGCGCCCGCACAATCGCGGCGTTTCCATGAACCCTGTTGATCACCCGCACGGCGGCGGCGAAGGCCGCACCTCAGGCGGGCGTCATCCGGTGACGCCATGGGGCAAGCCGACCAAGGGCAAGAAAACCCGTTCGAACAAGCGGACCGACAAGTTCATTGTCGCCAGCCGCCACGCCCGTAAGAAGTAAGGAGCGGACCGATGCCGCGTTCAGTTTGGAAAG
>JANNEO010000099.1:0-22941 GCA_031378805.1 Hyphomicrobiales bacterium | reverse complement strand
GGGCAACCTTGCGAAATGGCTGAAAAAGGAAGGCGACGTGATCAAGTCCGGAGATGTGCTGGCCGAGATCGAGACGGACAAGGCCACGATGGAGGTGGAATCCATCGATGACGGCATTCTGGCGAAGATCGTCGTGGCGGCTGGCCCGGCGGATGTGCTGGTCAATCAGTTGATCGCGGTGATTGCGGCGGAGGGCGAGGATGTCGCCAAGGTGGCTGCGGGCGGCGGGGCTGCGCCTGCGCCCGCCGCAGCAGCTTCATCCTCCCCCCCTGTGGGGGAGGTGGCCGCGAAAGCGGTCGGTGGGGGGTCGCACGACCCCCTCCCGTCGGCTTCGCCGCCACCCTCCCCGCAGGGGGGAGGGATGAAGGAGGGCAGTCGCGTCTTCGCCTCTCCTCTCGCCAAGCGCATCGCAAGCCAGAACAACGTCGACCTTGCCAAAATAACCGGCTCCGGCCCGCATGGCCGCATCGTGGAAGCCGATGTAAAGGCTGCCATGACGGGAGGAACTGCCAAGGCTGCATCTGCTACTGCGCCTGCCTCGGCTCCGACAGCCGCTCCTGCCGCCGCGCTTCCCGTCGCCATGGCGGACGCCACCATCAAGAAGATGTTCGCGGATGGCTCCTACGAGGAAATCCCGCATGACTCCATGCGCAAGGTCATTGCGCGTCGTTTGCTCGAATCCAAGACGACGATCCCGCATTTCTATCTCACCATCGACACCAACCTCGATGCCCTGCTGACCTTGCGCGAGCAGATCAACAAGGCCGCACCGGTGAAGGACGGCAAGCCCGCCTACAAGCTCTCGGTCAACGACATGGTGATCAAGGCCATGGCGATGGCTTTGCGGGCGGTGCCAGATGCCAATGTGACCTGGACCGAGAACACCATGCTGAAGCACAAGCACGCAGATGTGGGGGTGGCTGTCTCCATCCCTGGCGGCCTGATGACGCCGATCATCAAGGATGCCTGCCACAAGACGTTGTCGGCCATTTCCAACGAGATCAAGGATCTTGCGGCGCGTGCCAAGACGCGCAAGCTGATGCCGCAGGAATATCAGGGTGGCACCACGGCCATCTCCAACCTCGGCATGTTCGGCGTGAAGGACTTCTGCGCCGTCATCAACCCGCCGCACGCGACGATCCTTGCCGTGGGTGCTGGCGAAAAGCGCCCGGTGGTCAAGGCTGATGGCTCGCTTGGGGTTGCCACCGTGATGAGCGTGACGCTCTCCACCGACCACCGCGCGGTGGATGGGGCCTTGGGCGCGGAACTGCTTCAGGCATTCAAGGGCTATATCGAGAACCCAATGGGGATGCTGGTGTAAGGCGGCATTTGTAGCGAGGTTGTCATGGCCGATGACCCACCCAACTCGTCCGGCGGATTGCAGGCCAACCGCTGGCTTGTCATTCTGCCGCTTGCCATCGCGCTGTTGTCGCTCGTTTCGTCGTTTTTCCAGTCCGCGAATTATGCTCGCCAGATCGACAGCGCACAGCGCAACGTGCTGCGTGCGGAATCGTTGCGGACATGCCGCGACATTATCGATGTGTTCTTTCAGTTCCGCCTGAAGGCAGAAGAAGCCAACCGTTTGCAGGGTTCAAACACGATGACGCAGGCGGAATTGAAGGCCATCGTTTACAAGTTTGGCGCGTTCGGCACCTTCCTCGCCAATTTCCAGGACGAGCCGACACGCGTGCGCTACACCGAGCTTTCCTGGGAATTGCTTGCCATCGCGGAAGGCGCACAGACATTCACCAAGCCGGAGTTCGACAAGCGCTTCAGTGCTGCCGACGTGCATTTTGGCAAGCTGAACGAGGATTGTGTGAAGGCCGCGCAATCAAGGTTACTGATATGATTTCTTACCTCCCCTTCCTCATCCCCATCGGTTTCGCGCTCTTCATCCTGCGGGCGCAACTCCTGCGCATCGGCGTGGCGGAGTTTGGCCTGGACAATCTGCACGCCTCCAAGGCCTTGGGCGCCGTGTCTGGCTGGTTGGGGCTGGCAGGCGCTGCGGTGCTCGCCGTCGTGGCGTTCGTGGCGGAGGGCTGGGTTTGGGGTCTTGTGCTGGTCACGGGCGGCATGGCGCTGGGCATCATTGGGTCCGCTGTGCTCCTGCCCGTGCTGCGCAGCACACTCGCCATGGGTCATCACGGCGGCGACGGTGACAAAAGCGTTGCCGAATTCAACCGCCGCTACGGACCATGGTTCGCACTGGCCGTGGCAGCGATCGCCGCGATCTGTGCCTATCCTCTCTTCACTTTCAGTTTCTGAGCAGGAGCTTCCCATGTCCGCCTACGACGTCATCATCATCGGCTCTGGTCCTGGCGGCTATGTCACGGCCATTCGCGCCGCACAGCTCGGCTTCAAGACGGCCATCGTGGAACGCGAACACCTCGGCGGTATCTGCCTGAACTGGGGTTGTATTCCGACGAAAGCCCTGCTGCGCTCGGCGGAAATCCTGCACTATGCCCAACATGCCAAGAATTACGGCCTGGTGCTGGAAGGCACGATGAAGCCGGACGTGAAGGCGGTCGTCGCGCGGTCGCGTGGCATTTCGGCCAAGCTCAACGGCGGCGTCGGCTACCTCATGAAGAAGAACAAGATCGACGTGATCTGGGGTGAGGCCAGGATTACCAAGCCGGGCGAAGTCGAGGTCAAGGCCATGAGCAAGCCCGCCGTGCAGCCGCAGAACGCCATTCCCAAAGGCGTGCAGGGGGAGGGGACATACACCGCCAAGCACATCATCATCGCCACGGGTGCGCGGCCCCGTGCGCTACCGGGCATCGAGCCCGATGGCAAATTGATCTGGACCTACTTCGAGTCAATGGTGCCGGCAGAAATGCCGAAATCCATGCTGGTTATGGGGTCAGGCGCCATCGGCATTGAATTCGCATCGTTCTATCAAGCCATGGGCGTGGATGTGACCGTGGTAGAGGTGATGCCGCAGATCCTGCCTGTGGAAGACGCCGAGATCGCCGCCATCGCCCGCAAGGCGTTCGAGAAGCAGGGCTTGAAAATCCGCTCGGGCGCCAAGGTCACCGAGGTGGTGAAGGGCCCCAACAGCGTGACCGCCACCATCGAGCAGGATGGCAAGACGGACACGCTGACTGTTGACCGCATGATCTCCGCTGTGGGCGTCGTCGGCAACATCGAGAACCTCGGGCTGGAAGCGTTGGGCATCAAGACGGATCGCGGCTGTGTCGTCACAAACGACTACAGCGAGACGAGCGTGAAGGGCATCTATGCCATCGGCGACGTTGCAGGCCCACCCATGCTGGCGCACAAGGCCGAGCACGAAGGCGTGGTCTGCATCGAGCACATCAAGGGCTTGCACGTGCATCCCATGGACAAGGCGAAGATTCCAGGCTGCACCTATTGCCACCCGCAGATCGCATCCGTCGGCATGACCGAAGCCAAGGCCAAAGAAGCAGGCATCGCCGTGAAGGTCGGTCGTTTCAACTTCGCCGCTAATGGCAAGGCCATCGCACTGGGCGAGGACAACGGCCTGATCAAGACGATCTTCGACGCCAAGACGGGCAAGCTGCTCGGTGCCCACATGGTAGGCGCGGAAGTGACCGAACTGATTCAGGGCTACGTCGTGGCGATGAACCTGGAAACCACCGAGGAAGACCTGATGCATGTGATCTTCCCACATCCCACACTATCCGAGATGATGAAGGAGAGCGTGCTGGATGCCTATGGGCGGGCGCTGAATGCGTGAGTGGCCATTCATTGGAAGCATAATCGAAACGCTGAACTGGTTGGCGTTCACTATACCTATAGGGCTTGGGTACGCTGCTGCTGTGGCTGCAAAAAGCGAAGCTCCGCGAGCATTCCATTTAGTGTTTGTCGCTGCATCCGCTTGCGGGTTTGGAATTATGTACTTGGCTTACAAGCTCATCGGATTTCCCTTCAGGATGCGTTGGTTTGCTGGTTGACTGAAAGTTGAGATGTCCGCCACCGTCCCCCTCATCCTCCTCGCTTTCCTCGGCGGCGCTGTCCTCCCGCTCCAGATGGGCGTGAACGGCTTGCTGAAGCAGGGTCTCGGCCATCCCATGCAGGCGACCTTCGTGTCCTTTGGCGTGGGCACAATGGCCGCTCTTGTCGCCTGCCTGCTGATGCGCGTGCCGTGGCCGAGCCCGGATAGACTGGCAATGCCGGCCGCATGGATGTGGTTCGGCGGCTGCTTCGGTGCGTTCTATGTGTTCACGACAATCGTTTCCGGCCCGCGCATCGGTGCTGCCCTTGCTGTGTCGTTGGCCATCGCGGGGCAACTGATCGCCGCCGCTCTGCTGGACCACACAGGTGCGCTGGGGTTCCCGCAAGACAGCCTGTCTCCGATGAAGCTGGCAGGCATAGGCCTTGTGATTGCAGGTGTCCTTGTCGTCACCTATTCCAGGCAGCCCTGATCGAAAATCCCTTGCCTTCGAAAAGTCATCTTTGCAGCAACGCAAGCACTGACGCTCTTGCGGAAGTTGTGCGCTGCGCCGATATCGACCTTTGCAAAGTCTTGCAGGAGCAACTCATGACGAAGTCCATTCTGGCGATCACCTCTTCCGGTCGCGCTGATTCCATATCCACCAAGCTGGTCAAGGACATCCTCGCCCGTCTCAAGAAAAAGCACGACGGCGCGAAGGTGAAGCACCATGACCTCGCCAAGAAGCCACCATCCTTCGTGGATGACGCCTGGATTACCGCCAATTTCACGCCCGATGAAACCAAGACCGCAGCGCAGAAGAAGGTGCTCGCGGCGTCCAACAAATATGTCGATGAGGTGCTTGCAGCCGATATCATCGTGATTGGCGTGCCGATCTATAATTTTTCAGTTCCAGCCTCGCTGAAGGCTTGGATCGATCAGATCGTCCGCGCCAGGCGCACCTTCGCCTACAAGGTGGGTGGCGGATACGATGCGCTGGTTCCTAAGGGCAAAAAGGTCATCATCGTGGTCACGTCAGGCGGCGTTCCCGTGGGATCGCCCTATGATCTCGCAACCTCATACCTGAAGCACGTGCTCGGCTTCATTGGCCTCACCGATGTCGAGGTGATCGCGGCCGACCAGCAGAACACGCTGGGCGCAGGCCAGACCGACAAGGCCAAGGCGGACATCGCAAAGCGCTTCGGCTGATGAGCATGAGTGCCGGACACGGAACGCTACCTTGTCCGGCACCCTTGCGATTCGCGTCTTCGTGTTCTATCTCCGTTCTCATCAACCGATGCGGCAAATTGTGCGTATGTCTTTCGGGGCGTAGGCAGAAGGCAACTTCGAGCCTAAATGCTCCGCAGGAATGAGAACGCTGACGCATGGCCCGCGGTAAATCGACGACTGACATCGACACGCTGTTCGGGGAGATGGGCACGAAGCCCCATCACGATCAACGCGTAATTTCCGTGCGCGGTGCGCGCGAGCACAATCTCAAGAACGTCGACCTGACGATCCCGCGTGACAAGCTCGTGGTGTTCACCGGCCTGTCCGGTTCCGGCAAGTCCTCACTCGCCTTCGACACGATCTACGCCGAGGGTCAGCGGCGCTATGTCGAGTCGCTTTCGGCCTATGCGCGCCAGTTCCTGGAGATGATGCAGAAGCCCGATGTCGACCAGATCGACGGTCTTTCGCCCGCCATCTCCATCGAGCAGAAAACCACATCGAAGAATCCGCGTTCCACGGTCGGCACGGTCACTGAAATCTACGACTACATGCGCCTGCTCTGGGCACGGGTCGGCATTCCCTATTCGCCCGCCACCGGCCTGCCCATCGAAAGCCAGACCATCAGCCAGATGGTGGACCGGGTGCTTGAATTGCCGGAAAAGACCAAGCTGCTGCTGATGGCGCCTGTCGTGCGGGGCCGCAAGGGCGAGTTTCGCAAGGAACTGGCGGAGTGGCAGAAAAAGGGCTTCCAGCGCGTCAAGGTGAATGGCGAGCTCTACGAGATCGCCGATGCACCTGTCCTCGACAAGAAGTTCAAGCACGACATCGATGTGGTGGTGGATCGCATCGTGGTGCGGCCCGATATCGCGGCCCGCCTCGCCGAGAGTTTTGAAACGGCACTGGGACTGGCCGAAGGCATCGCGGTCGTCGAATTCGTGGAGGAAAAGGCGGAGGATGGCGCACAGCGGCGCATCCTGTTCTCGGAAAAGTTTGCCTGTCCCGTCTCGGGCTTCACGATTTCCGAGATCGAACCCAGGTTGTTCTCGTTCAACAATCCGTTCGGTGCTTGCCCGATCTGTGGCGGCATCGGCCACGAGATGCGCATCGATCCGGAGCTGGTCATTCCCGATGCAGCGCTGTCCTGCAAGAAGGGTGCGGTTGCGCCCTGGGCCAAATCGTCCTCGCCCTATTATGGCCAGACGCTGGATGCGCTCGCCAGGCATTTCGGGTTTTCACTCGCCAAGCCTTGGGAGGAACTGCCGCAGAAGGCGCAAAACGTCATTCTCTACGGCTCCGGCAGCGAGGACGTGGCGTTTAAATATGATGACGGCTTGCGCAGCTATGAGGTCAAGAAGCCATTCGAGGGCGTGATCATCAACCTGGAGCGTCGCTACAAGGAGACGGACAGCGACTGGGCGCGCGAGGACATTGGCCGCTTCATGTCCGAAACGCCATGCCATGCCTGTGCGGGCGACCGGCTGAGGCCCGAGGCTCTGGCCGTGAAGATCGCGGGATGCCACGTCTCGGAAGTGACGCGCCTCTCGGTGAAGGACGCCAACATCTGGTTCCAGGAGCTGTCCCACAAGCTGACGGACAAGCAGCGCGAGATCGCTATGCGTATTCTCAAGGAAATTCGTGATCGCCTGCGTTTCCTGGTTGATGTCGGTCTGGAATATCTTTCTCTCGGGCGCGCGTCCGGCACGCTGTCTGGTGGCGAAAGCCAGCGGATACGGCTTGCGTCTCAGATCGGCTCTGGCCTCACCGGCGTGCTGTATGTCCTGGATGAGCCGTCGATCGGCCTCCACCAGCGAGACAATGAACGGCTGCTGGTCACACTCCGTCGTCTCAGGGATATCGGCAACACTGTGATCGTGGTCGAACATGATGAGGATGCCATCCTGCAAGCGGATTACGTGGTGGATGTGGGGCCGGGCGCGGGCATCCATGGCGGGCAGGTGGTCGCCCAGGGCACCCCGCAGCAGGTGATGTCCAACCCCGCGTCGCTCACCGGCAAGTACCTGACGGGGGAAATGCTGGTGGCTGTACCGCGCGTGCGCCGCAAGCCGATGAAATCCCGCGTGCTGAAGATCGTCAACGCGCGCGGCAACAACCTGAAGAATGTCACGGTGGAGATTCCGCTCGGCACCTTCACCTGCATCACCGGCGTGTCAGGCGGCGGCAAGTCCACCTTGGTCATCGACACGCTCTACAAGCTGGCAGCCAAGCGCCTGAATGGAGCGCTGGAGCATCCGGCCCCCCATGACCGGATCGAGGGTTTGGAGCATCTCGACAAGGTGATCGACATCGACCAGTCCCCCATTGGGCGGACGCCGCGTTCCAACCCCGCGACATATACAGGTGCTTTCACACCTATTCGGGAATGGTTCGCGGGCCTGCCTGAGGCGAAAGCACGTGGCTACCAGCCCGGCCGCTTCTCCTTCAATGTCAAGGGCGGGCGCTGCGAGGCGTGCCAGGGCGATGGCGTCATCAAGATCGAGATGCACTTTCTGCCCGATGTCTATGTCACCTGCGATGTCTGCAAGGGCAAGCGTTATGACCGCGAAACGCTGGAAGTGAAGTATCGCAACAAGTCGATAGCCGAGGTTCTGGATTCAACGGTTGAGGAAGCCCGTGATCTGTTTAAGGCGGTGCCGTCGATCCGCGAGAAGATGGAGACGCTGGCCCGTGTCGGCCTCGACTACGTGAAAGTCGGCCAGCCGGCGACCACGCTGTCGGGAGGCGAAGCGCAACGCGTGAAACTCTCGAAGGAGCTGTCCAAGCGTGCCACAGGCCGCACGCTCTACATCCTCGACGAGCCGACGACCGGCCTGCATTTCCACGATGTCGCCAAATTGCTGGAAGTGCTGCACGAGCTGGTCGAGCAGGGCAACACTGTGGTGGTGATCGAACACAACCTTGAGGTTATCAAGACCGCGGACTGGATCATCGACATGGGACCGGAAGGTGGCGACGGCGGAGGCGAGGTGGTTGGCGTCGGCACGCCGGAGGACATCGCGGCGAATGGCAAGAGCCATACCGGGCGTTTCCTGAAAGAGGTGCTGACGCGGCGACCGATGAAGTCCGTGAAGGCAGCAGAATAGGCGTTGGAGTCTTGCGAGAAATCCGCTCCAGTTGCGCATTCGGCTGCCGCTGCCGCCTATTTGCCACACATCCCCATCGTCATTTACGCAAATTGGTTACAGCCCCTTAAGGTCCATGCGGCATTCTCCATGCGATCTACCGGGACAAGCCTCGATGAACATGCCTTTGCAAGCTGCACAATTCCAGACAAACACGGCGCCTGACAGGCGCGAGAACGAGCAACCGATCGAACGAATGATCGGCAAGGTGATCGCCGTCAACGGCGCACGCGCCACGATCTCGACCTCTGCCACCAATGTGCAGGGCGTCAGCACGGATTTCTGGAGCATCGGAAAGCTGATTTCCATCAATCTCGGGTCAAGCCGCATCGTCGGCATGGTCTATGAGATGGCGGTGCGTCACGATCAGTGGGATGATCACAAGGCCAACCTGCTGATGGTGCAGGTCGAACTGGTGGGCGAAGTGGCGGAGCTGCCGGAAGGTCGCCTGCTGTTTCGGCGCGGCATCACCACGTATCCCTGGCTGGGAGCGACCGCGCATCGGATTCGCACGGCTGATCTGCGGGCCGTGTTTGACCTGGGCGAGCGCCAGGGCGTCGAAATCGGGCGCATATCGCAGGACGAGACCATTCCCGCTGTTGTCAGCATGGAGGACATGCTGTCCAAGCATTTCTCGGTTGTGGGCACCACGGGTGTCGGCAAATCCAGCGCTGTCTCGTTGCTGGTGCGCAAGGCTGTCGAAGTGAAGCCCGATCTGCGCGTCCTCGTGCTCGATCCCCACAACGAGTATTCCCACGCCTTCCGAGACAATTCGATCACGCTTGATGCAACCGTTCTGGATTTGCCGCATTGGCTGTTCCGCTTCGATGAGTTGCTCGATGTGGTCTATCGCGGACGCGTCCCTCCGGCGGATGAAACGGATATCCTGCGGGAGTTATTGCCACTGGCCAAGGCACAGTTCGCGGTGTTCCAGTCCGGAACAATGTCAGCCTCCAGCATTCTCAAGAAATCTGCCGACGGCATCTCGTTTTCGCCGGATTCGCCGTCGCCTTACCGTATGCTCGACCTCATTGCGCTGCTCGACGAAATGATGGGCAAGCTCGATCCCCGCCATGATCGCTATCACCTGCGGGTGCTCAAGAACCGGCTGGAAAGCCTGTGTACCGATCCGCGCTACCGTTTCATGTTTGGACGTGGTGTGACCGAGGACAACATCGAGTCCGTCCTGGGCAAGCTGTTTCGCATTCCCCACGCGGGCAAGCCTATCACCGTGCTGCAGCTCGCTGGCCTGCCATCCGAGGTGCTGAATGCCGTGGTCTCGGTGCTGGCCCGCCTGTCCTTCGATCTGGCCATGTATAGCGGCGACACATTGGAAGTGCTGGTGTTGTGCGAGGAAGCCCACCGCTATGTTCCGCAAGATCCCAAGCTCGGCTTCGCCCCGACCCGCCAGTCCATCTCCCGCATCGCCAAGGAAGGCCGCAAATACGGCTGCTACATCGGCATCATCACGCAGCGGCCGGGCGAGTTGGACCCGACCATCCTGTCCCAGTGCTCGACGGTTTTCGCCATGCGACTCGGCAACGACCGCGACCAGGAAATCATCCGCTCGGCGATCTCGGATTCGTCTGCCAGCCAGATCACATTCCTCTCCGCCATCGGCAACCGCGAGGCCATTGCCTTTGGAGAAGGTGTGGCAACGCCCATGCGTATGCGGTTCACCACCCAGGGCAAGGAACAACTGCCCAATGCCATGCTGCATGGCAATATCCACGTGATACCGGGTGTCAAACCGACGGTCAGCGTACGTTCGATCGTAAGCCGGATGCGTGGCAACGCTGAAACCCCCGATATCGGCTGATCTCGCCAATTCATCAGAATTATTGATGTTGCCAGCCCTTTTCTGAGAATAGGTTGAGAGATAGTGAACTATGAATGCGTTTAACGCATAGCTAATGCCATTTCATTGCAATGCCATTCGTCACAAGAATGTCTATATTGCAGTGCACAAACGGTCTGACGCGACGGGATATCGCCCGCCAGTCCGTAAAACACCTGAAGGAACGACCCCAATGTTCATTTCCCACATCATCGCCCGCGTCCGCGCTTATCTACGCTACCGTGACTCGGTTCGTGCCCTCTCGCATCTTTCCGAGCGTGAATTGTCTGACATCGGTCTGACACGCGGCGACATCGAGACTGCAGCGCGTGAGTCATCTTTCGCCTGAATCAAGCGCATCCCCCTAGGGATCGTGACAAGCCCGGCCTTGCGCCGGGCTTTTCCTATTTTGCAGTGGATATCAGGCTTTCAGCAGAGCCAGTTCAGCCGCTGTTGCGGAGTGAGCGTCCCATTCCGCCAACCTCGGATCAACGATCCTGTGCCAGAGCGGCGGCACAAGCGCGAGCAGGATCATCGTCATGTAGCCATAGGGATAGTTCGGCCCATCCGGCTCTTCCTCAAGCGTCCAGAACGGCTTGGCCGCATAGCGATGATGATTAGAATGCCGTGGCAAGTTATAGAGCAGTCCCGACGAGATCATCCGGTAGGTGTTCCACGAATGGCGTGGTTCCACGGTGGTGCCAGGCACCCGCACCAGCCCGTAATGCTCAATGAAATTGACCAGCTCGAGATAGAGCTTGCCTTGCACTCCGACGATAACGAAGGCGAACAATGCCCATAAGCCGCCAATCGCGTAGCTCAGGGCAAGCAGCGTGAGTGACATGAACTGCCCGGTGATGAAGCGATTCCGGAACGACAAGACGGCCAGCTCTTTGCGTTTCAGCCGGTCGGTTTCGATGCGCCACGCCGATAGATTGCCATAAACCGTGGAGCGGACGAAGAAGGCCAGCGCATACTCTCCCCTGCGTGATGTCGCAGGATCGACCGGCGTGCCCACCGTGCGGTGATGCCCATGGACATGCTCGATTGAGAATGACGTATCGAAGGAAAACGCCAGCAACCATCGCCCGGTAAGCATCGCGGCACGGCTGTCAGTGCGATGCACCAGCTCATGCGCCACGTTCGTGGCAGCGCCGCCAATGAACAGGCCAGTCCCCATCAAGGCACCCAGCAGCGTCCAGAAGCCGCTGGAGGCGCGTGCGGCGGGAATATCGAAGCCAAGCGCACCAAGCCCGGCGACTAGGCCAGAAGCATCGCCTGATCCAAACAGCAAGGACAGTGCAAGAAGATTGAGCGCGATCAGCGGTAGCGTCAGATAAAGCATCGCGTTCAGGAACATTACCGGCGCTAGCGCCTGCTTCACCCGGTCATCGCCAACCGCTTCATCCACGATGGTCGACAGCACCAAGGCGCAGGCATACCCCACCCAGAGCGCCATGCCGCCGGTGAGCAGGGCGACAAGGTTCACCACGAGCATGACGTTCATCAGCGCATAATGGGCGTTGCGCAGCAGCACGATGGTCATCCCTTCTGTTGTTTCGCCATTGAACCGCTGGGGCAAGGCTTGTCAAATCCAAGGCATCAAGGGAATTAACCCTGTTGATCGTGTTTTGTTCTCCTTTGCTTTCGCGGCGTTGTCATGAGAACAAAAGTGGAATAAGAACGAAGAATGAACGGAGAAAGCGTCATGTTGCGTCGTGTCATTGAAGATACTGCTGAAGTCACCATCATCGGCATGTTCCTGATGATGGTCTGGACCTGGGCGAGCGCTGTTGCCCCCGTGCTGGGCGTCTGAGCACACCAGCGCGTTCATGTGGATGGATGCAATGCCTGCTGGAATCAGGGCAGGGTGGCTGCGATAGAGATCCTGTCGGATCAGGAGCGCAGCCATGTCCACGATATACAGCGATGTCGGCTTCGTTCACCTCCACGTGCATTCATCGTTCTCGCTGCTGGAAGGGGCGCTGCCCATCGCCAAGCTGGCGAGTCTGGCCGAGGCCGACGCAATGCCTGCTTTGGCACTGACCGATACCAACAATCTTTTCGGTGCGCTCGAGTTCTCGGAAAAGCTTGCCGGTACCGGTGTTCAACCGATCATCGGCTTGCAGATCACCGTCGATTTCGGCGATCATCAAGCGGCACAAGGGCGTCCGAACGCCCAGCGCGAGGGCAGAGGCAAGCTGGTCCTGCTGGCCATGAACGAGCAGGGCTACCGCAACCTCATGCGCCTGACGAGTGCCGGGTTCATGGAAACCGAATCATCCGACGAGCCGCACATCACGATGGATCGTCTGCGTGGCCTGAGCGAGGGCCTCATCGCGTTGACGGGCGGCCCCGATGGCCCGGTGGATCGCGCATTGGTGGCTGCACAACCCGATCTGGCGGAGCGACGTTTGCTGGCGCTGCAGACGATGTTCCCGGACCGGCTCTATGTCGAGCTGCAACGCCATGGCACCGATAGCGAGCGCGCAACAGAGCCGCAGCTTCTCGCCCTGGCCTACACTCTTCGCATTCCGCTCGTCGCCACCAACGAACCGTTCTTCGCCAACAAGAAGGACCATGAAGCGCATGACGCGCTGGTGGCCATTGCCGCAGGGCGATTGGTGTCGGATGACGACCGCCGCAAGATGACCGTGGAGCACAGCTTCAAGAGCCGCGCCGAGATGCAAAAACTGTTCAAGGATTTGCCGGAAGCGACTCAAAACACGATCGAAATTGCCATGCGCTGCAGTTACCGTCCCAAGGTGCTGAAGACCCCGATCCTGCCGCGCTTCTCAGACAGTGAGGATGAGGCGGCCCTGCTCAAGCGCGAGGCACATGCAGGGCTGGAAGATCGCTTCAGCCAGCATGATCCCGTCCGCGGCATGACGAAGGATGATTATCGCCAGCGCCTGGATTTTGAGCTGTCCGTGATCGAGCGCATGAACTTCCCCGGCTATTTCCTGATCGTCTCGGATTTTATCCGCTGGGCCAAGGAAGAAGGCATTCCTGTCGGTCCGGGGCGCGGTTCCGGTGCAGGATCGCTGGTAGCCTATGCTCTCAAGATCACCGATCTCGATCCTTTGCAGTTCAACCTGCTGTTTGAGCGCTTTCTCAATCCTGACCGCGTGTCGATGCCCGATTTCGACATCGACTTCTGCCAGGACAGGCGCGAGGAGGTCATCCGCTACGTCCAGGAACGTTATGGCCATGACCGCGTGGCGCAGATCATCACCTTCGGCAGCTTGCAGGCGCGTGGCGTGATGCGCGATGTCGGCCGCGTGCTCGAAATGCCTTACGGCCAGGTCGACAAACTGACCAAGCTCGTGCCGCAAAATCCGGCCAATCCGGTCACGCTGGATAAGGCCATCGCGGAGGAGGCGCGGCTGCGGGCGGCGTCCAACGAAGACCCGCAGGTCGAGCGGATGCTTGGAATCGCCCTCAAGCTGGAGGGGCTTTACCGCCACGCCTCCACCCATGCCGCCGGCATTGTGATCAGCGACCGGCGTCTTGAAGAGATGGTTCCGCTTTACCGCGATCCGAAATCCGACATGCCGGTGACCCAGTTCAATATGAAATGGGTGGAGCAGGCGGGCCTGGTGAAGTTCGACTTCCTGGGCCTCAAGACGCTGTCCGTGCTTGATCGCGCGGTCAAGCTGCTGGCGAAGCGTGGGGTGATCGTTGATCTCCTGAAAATACCGCTGGATGACGAGCGCACATTCACCATGCTGTCGCGGGCGGAAGCCGTCGGCATCTTCCAGTTGGAATCTGGCGGCATGAGGCGTGCGCTGTCTGACATGAAGCCCGACCGGTTCGAGGATATCATCGCGCTGGTTGCGCTGTATCGTCCGGGCCCGATGGCGAATATTCCGGTCTATTGCGATTGCAAGCACAAACGCAAGGAGCCGGAATACATCCACCCCCAGGTGAAATCCGTGCTGGAGGAGACCTTTGGCGTCATCGTCTATCAGGAACAGGTCATGCAGATCGCGCAGATCCTGTCGGGCTACAGCCTGAGCGAGGCTGATCTGCTGCGCCGCGCCATGGGCAAGAAGATCAAGAAGGAAATGGACGAGCAGCGCGAGCGCTTTGTGCAGGGGTGCCTCGCCAATGCCATCACGGACGGGGATGCCAACACGACCTTTGATCTGCTGGCGAAGTTCGCGGATTACGGCTTCAACAAGAGCCACGCCGCAGCCTATGCGCTGGTCGCCTATCAGACGGCCTGGATGAAGGCGAATTACCCCACCGAATTCCTGGCGGCGTCGATGGCCTATGAAACCACTAACACCGAGAAACTGGTGGAGTTTCGCCGCGAGGCGCAGCGGTTGGGCATCGAGGTCGAGGCGCCGTCCATCCAGTCCTCGGGCGAGAGCTTTGATGTCAAGGATGGCAAGATCATTTATGCGCTTGCCGCCGTGAAAGGCGTGGGCGTGGAAGCCGCACGGCAGATCGTGGCTGCACGACCGTTTCACACCCTTGGCGATGTCGTAAGCCGCATCCATCCTCGCGCCATCAACAAGCGCACGATCGAGACGCTGGCCGCCGCGGGTGCCTTTGACGCGCTGGAACCCAACCGCGCCCGCATCGTGGCCGGAGCCGACCTCCTGATGGCAGCAGCCAATGAAGCCGAGCGCAGCCGCGTGGACGGGCAGGCCGGCCTTTTCGGTGGTGAAAGCGGAGCAGCTGACTTGCGCTTGCCCAACGCCGCCAACTGGACCCCAATGGAACGCTTGCAGCGCGAGTTCGCCGCCATCGGCTTTTTCCTCACGGGTCATCCGCTCGATGACTACGCACCTGCGCTGGAGCGGATGCGCATTTCGACCCAGGCCGTGTTCCTCAAGGCCGTGCGGGCAGGAGCGACATTCGGACGTCTGGCCGCCACTGTGATCGACCGGCAGGAGCGCCGCACCCGTACCGGCACGCGCATGGGGATCGTTGTCCTGTCCGATCAGAGCGGCCAATTCGAGGTCGTGATCTTCTCCGAGCGCCTGGCCCAGTTCCGCGACCTATTGGAGCCGGGCAAGGTGGTGATCATCACCGTGTCCGCCTCGTTGGAAAACGACGATGCACGGCTCATTGTGCAGGCCGTCGAAGACCTTGACCAGGCCATCGCGCGCGGCCTCAAGGGCCTTCGCGTTTTCGTGCGCGACAGCGAGCCCCTGTCCGGTCTCCAGGCCCGCCTGACGCGCAAGGGCGAAGGCGATATCTATGTCGTGGTGATGGCGGATGGTGAGGATGTGGAAGTGAAACTGCCAGGCCGTTACGATGTCAGCCCTGCAATGGTGGGAGCGCTGAAATCCGTCAATGGGGTCATGGCCGTGCAGCCGGTGTGAGCCTCATTGTCTTGCTTCATGCGCCAGACCAAGCCGCGTTGATAGCTGGTACAGGCGTTTGTCTCGTGTCCACAGCATCGATCCCGGCTGAAGGCGCAAGGATGCGATGAGATGCGCATCGACATAGCCGATGCCAGATCCCGCCATGTGTTCGTTGGCGATGCTATGCAAGACTTCGGCATGGTCTGCGACAGCAATTGCCGGAAGCGCATCAAGTGATTCGAGGATCGCTGTGCGTTGTCGCAGATTACCCAGTGCAAGTTCGCCGCAGATGAAGGGATGAGACAGGACGCGCCCGCTTTCCAGCAACCGGATCAGAAGGGTGTCACCTGTCCGGAAATGATCGATCCAGACCGAGGTATCGACCAGGATCATGTGTCAGAAGGCTTGCCAATTGACTGGCGTCGCGGCGGGGTTTCAAGTGCTGGTTCACTGCCCCCCAGGCGTGCGAGACGAAGCGCGCTTTCCCGGGCAATCAGCGCCTTGAGACCTTCGCGGACCAGGGCTGATTTTTCATTCACGCCCGTGAGACTGCTGGCTCTGGCGAGAAGGGCATCGTCGATGGCAAGAGTCGTGCGCATTATAAGTGCTCCTAATGTGCTTCATGATGACATTGTTTGATGCGCATTTCAATGCCAGCATAGCGCAGGTATCATTGTCGTAAAGGTCGCAGAATCGATATATCCATCCTTTGCGTCCACGCCGGTATCAAATCCGGCTCTGCGGGTGACGCTTCGACGGGCAGCCCAGCATCCATCCACGCTTCGATGCCATCACGATACCACAGCACCCGGCTGAAACCGAAGCCAACGGCCCGCCGGGCGGCATTCCACGACACCCAGCAATTGGCGAGGCAATAAAAAACCATCGGACGATCCCTGGCGCCACTCGCAAGCGACAGCAGCTTGCCTTTCTCAGCAGCGGCCTCTGCCTCGTCCAGCCTGCCAAGCCCCATCCGCGGCAGCCAGACCGAACCGAGGATGCGCTGGCGCTCGGCCGGAGGACCGCGCACCATGTCGCGCAACCTTTCGACCAGGGTGGTGTCATTCGTGACGACATCGATGAGGAGCGGCTTCTCCCACGCCATCAATTCCTCAAGCGCGTCGATCCCGATCATTCGCCCGCCGGGAACCGAAGAGGGCACCTCGGCGCGAAACTGGGCGATGCGGTAGCCGGTTGCCGCATCGAACGGCTCGCTCTTTCCCAAAATGGGAGCATGGGCACGCAACAAAGGGCCGCTGGCGAGCACCCCAAGCATGAGGGTGATCAGCGCGGCTGGAATGGCCAGAGCCTTGCGTGAGCTGATGTCCATCGTGCTGGACTATCGCAATGAGGCCGAGAGCGCGAGAATTGGGTTGTAAAAGGCTTAATACGGGGCGTTGAGACTTGCTTCAAAGCGCGTGACCGAAAGCCGAAACATGAAAAACCTCACCGTCAGACAGGTCAATCACGTCCGTTGTTCGAGGCTGTGCCAGACCCGGATGATCACGGTTTCGCCTCTTGTGTCGATCCTGTAGCGAAGGACATAAGCCCCGGTACCAAAGGCGATTGCCCACTCCCGTCGTCCGGTGTCATCGGCCATGGGGCGACCAATCTCGGGGTTGACTTGCAGGATCTCAGAACCAGCAAGGATTGCCGCCACTGCGCGGGATGCAGCCTGTGGGTTTTTCCCGTTCAGAAAATCATGCAGGCGCACGATATCGGCCAGCGCCTCCGGTAGCCATTTCATTGGGGCGGCGGTTCTGACTTGCCTGCTGCCAGCGCCGTTAGCCACTTGGCGACTTGCTTATGGGGTATGGCGTGCCCCGTCAGCTGGAAACGCTCCCAGCGCTCCATGTCCTCACGCTTCTCGCGCTCCGTCTTTTCTTCACGATCAAGATAATCCTGGATCGCAACGCGCATGAGCCAATGGGGCGAACGCTGCCGCAAAGCACCAAGTGCCTTCAGGCGGCGAGCGGTCTCGTCATCGAGCTTGATGCCTTGCGTGGCGGGCATGGAGAACTCCTGACAATAAGGTGCCACAAGGTGCAACTGAGTGCAACAAAAGCAATATGCCTAACGCAATAGGCAGCCGGAAATCCATTCATCATTGAACGGAGAAGGGTGGTCGCCCTTCACACGAAAGGCGACCGAGATGTCTTAAACACATGGCGTGTGCCGACAGCCAAAATGCGCACCATGCAGGTTATGTCACCATCACCTTGCCATCCCCGCCAACTTCTTAATTACAGTGGAATTACAGTGACAGAATTACAGTGGCAGGATACACATAGCATCATATCTCGCCACCCACTCCCGCTGCCTTCCGTCCGGGCTTCTGCTTTGCGACTGTTCTGCCCAGCTTGCGCTCGATCTCTGCAATGAACGCCGCGTCGCCGAGGGGGCGGCCCATCATGCTCTTGGTTTCAAGGTCGGAACAGTGCAGCATTTTCATCCGCAGACAGCGTGAACAGCTCGCGCGACCGCGCGTTGCGGTCCAACAGTGGCTTGACCGACACCAATGCATCATCGCGCTTCGCCAGATGCGCACGCACGCTCGACCACGGCCAATCCTCCGGCTGCGCCACCAGCTTTGCGCGAACCGGATTGAACGCGAGATACCTCACGGCGTACAGCCAGTGGGCCTCGTCCATCGCGGTCGATGCAAAGCGCCCCTGGAACAGATGCCCCGTTACCCGCGCCCGCGCATTGACAAAGCCGGTGTAGCGCCGGTGCGCTTCGCCCACCGCACGCGACAGGGCCTCCGCTGTTGATGGCGTCAGCAGCAGGTGAACGTGGTTCGGCATCAGGCAATAGGCCGTGCAGACGATGCCGTTGGCACGGCAGCGCTCCGCCATCAGGTCGCGGTAAAGCGCATAGTCGCCATCTTTGGTGAAGATCGCCTGCCGCCGGTTGCCGCGCTGGGTGACGTGATGGGGCAGATCAGGAACGACGATCCGTGACAGGCAAAACGTAAACCAAATGATAGCAGGATGCAGGAATTGATGCAATGTGTATCATGTCACCGTAATTCCAATGTGTATCATGTCACCGTAATTCAATGCAAAGAGTATCTTGTCACCGTAATTTTCACAATCCTTCAAGTCGTGGTATTGGGCTGATAACAACATAACGAGTCGTGCGATGTTTTGTAAATTTCTAAAGATTGCCATTACCTCTGCAATCATATTTGGAGTCACGTTGCCGTCGGATGCGCAAGATTTTTTACGCCCTGACCAAGGTGCGAAGACGACGTGTCCAGTTCAAATCGAAAGCCAACTTAAATCTTGGCAGCTGATATTCTCTGGACAAACTGGATGGTCAACAGAAATTAATATCTATAATTACAAGGATGTCGAATTGGAGATTATTGGAGATCAGATTCGCTGTCACTATTCAATGAGCGTAAGTCCCCTTGAAAAAAATACGATTTTCAGGAAGCTGCCGAGCATTCAATGTGAATTGTATCAAAAGGGTAGTCGCTTTCCATCAGAGGCAAAAAATTTGGCGTCAACCTATCTTTATCTGGGGCGTCAACCTGAAATTAAGCACAAAACTTGTAAATTTAGAGCCAATGAATCTGGCAACAACAACGACGAATGTTTTGTAGTTTGTCCACGCTAAATCAATTTGAAATGAAATTTGAGATTACGAGAAAATTATTAATACTAAAAATTTAGTTACACTAATAGTGCTCTAAAATTTTCTGCTCCTCAAAATATAAATTGGAAAATTCGTACTCCCACCGCAAGCCGGCCCAGTTAGCTTTTTTCTCCGCTGCGCTCCCGAAGAAAAGCAAACAGTCACCGTTTTGCTACCATCGCCAACACCGCCCCCCTCACAGTCTTGCCATTCCCCCTGATCCGTGCCATACGCGCGGCCATCCCACACGCAAGGGTTTCGGCTTGCTTCAAGGTCGTTCCGGTGTGGATGCTCTCCGGCTTACCCCGACAGTGCTTCCACAACACACCCCCTGCGGCGGACCAACCGGAGAAGAACGACCATGGCACTGCCAGATTTCACCATGCGCCAGCTGCTCGAAGCAGGCGCCCATTTCGGCCATCAATCGCACCGCTGGAACCCGAAGATGGGTTCCTACATTTTCGGCACGCGCAACAACATCCACATCATCGACCTCTCGCAGACCGTGCCGTTGTTGCACCGTGCGCTTCAGGCCGTGTCGGATACGGTCGCCAAGGGTGGCCGCGTCCTGTTCGTCGGCACCAAGCGCCAGGCGTCGGAAGCCATCGCGGCCTCGGCCAAGCGCTCGGCGCAGTATTACGTGAATTCGCGTTGGTTGGGCGGTATGTTGACCAACTGGAAGACCGTGTCGAACTCCATCTCGCGCCTGCGCAAGGTCGATGAGCTTCTGGGCGCGGGCAACCAGTCCGGCCTGACCAAGAAAGAGCGCCTGCTGATGTCCCGTGAGCGCGACAAGCTGGACAAGGCGCTGGGCGGCATCAAGGACATGGGCGGCACGCCGGACATGATCTTCGTGATCGACACCAACAAGGAACAGCTTGCGATCAAGGAAGCCAACCGTTTGGGCATCCCCGTCGCCGCCATCGTGGACACCAACAGCGATCCCGACGGCATCACCTTCCCGATTCCTGCTAATGATGATGCTGCACGCGCCATCGAGTATTACTGCGATCTGATCGCCCGCTCTTGCATTGACGGCATCACGCGCGGTCAAGGTGGTGCTGGTCTTGATCTGGGTGCCATGGAAGCCCCGGTTATCGAAGACCTGCCGATGGTCGAGACGGCCTCTGCCGGATCCGCCGGTGAAATCTTCGAAGTGCTGTCGTCGCCGCGCGGTGGTGTGGACGATCTCACCAAGCTCACGGGCGTCGGCCCTGAATTGGAAAAGAAGCTCAACGAAGGCGGCATCTTCCACTACTGGCAGTTGGCCGCCATGACAGACGCCGACGTCGCCAAGATCGATGCCGATCTCAAGCTCAACGGCCGCATCGGCCGCGACGGCTGGATCGACACGGCCAAGGCCCTCGTCGCCTGAATCTCAAGGCCCTCACCCCAGAACTGTCGAAGGGTTGAGGGCCAATTCCAGACTTGGTTGATTCATCCTTCGACAGGCTCGGGATGAGGTCGCCAGAGCCATACGGCTCTTCCAGCTTTCAGAGAAGGAACCGGCCATGGCCGACATTACCGCCGCATTGGTCAAGGAACTGCGCGAAAAGACCGGCGCAGGCATGATGGATTGCAAGAACGCGCTCACGGAAGTGGGCGGCGATATCGAGGCCGGCGTGGACTGGCTGCGCAAGAAGGGCCTGTCCAAGGCCGCCAAGAAATCAGACCGCATCGCAGCCGAAGGCCTGATTGGCCTGACAGCAGCGGGCACCAAGGGCACGGTCGTCGAGGTCAACTCTGAGACGGATTTCGTGGCCAAGAACGATACGTTCCAGGGCCTGGTGAAGGCGATCACCGCAGTTGCGGCCAAGATTGGCACTGATGTCGAGACCATCAAGGCGTCGGCCTTTCCGACGGGCGGTACGGTGGCAGATGCCCTCGCCAACGCCATCGCCACCGTCGGCGAGAACATGACGCTGCGCCGCGCCACAAGCCTCTCGGTCGGCTCTGGCGTGGTCGCCAGCTACATGCACACCTCGATTTCAGAGGGTCTTGGCCGCATCGGCGTGCTCGTCGCGTTGGAATCGACGGGCAATGCGGAGGCGTTGAACGCTTTCGGCCGCCAGGTCGCCATGCATATCGCTGCCACCAATCCGGTAGCGCTTGATGGCTCTTCCGTCGATCCCGGGGTGCTGGAGCGCGAAAAGGCGATTCTGCGCGACAAGAATGCGGGCAAGCCCGACCACGTCATGGACAAGATTATTGAAAGTGGCCTCAAGTCCTATTTCAAGGAAGTGACGCTGCTGGACCAGTCTTTCGTCATCGACCCCTCCAAGACCGTCGCGCAAGCCGCGAAAGAAATGGAAGGCAAGGCGGGCGCACCGGTCAAGATCACCGGGTTCGTGCGCTATGCGCTGGGCGAGGGCATCGAGAAGAAAGTCGATGATTTCGCGGCTGAAGTGGCCGCTGCAGTCGCGGGTTAGTCTGCATCACTGTTGTGCGTCCTTCGAGGCTCCGCTTCGCTCCGCACCAAGGATGAGGACTGTTGTGCAAGGCTCTACCCTGCTCATCCTGAGGTGCGAGAGATAGCGAGCCTCGAAGGACGCAGGATGCCTCTGCAACACGCGACGTCACGAATTGCGCGAAAATTCCAAAGGGGCGGGTTTCACATCCGCCCTTTTTTGTTGCACAGAAGCAAGCGAGCGATTCCCTTTTCACTGAACCGGCAGTCCCATGCCCAAAAATCCCAAGCGCTTTCTGGTCAAGGTCTCCGGCGAAGCGCTGATGGGAGCCAACGCCGCTGGTCTTGATCCCGTGGTGCTGGAGCGTATTGCCGCCGATCTCGCCAAGGCCGCGAAAACCCGCCAGATTGCGGTGGTTGTCGGCGGCGGCAACATCTTCCGTGGCTTGCAAGGCGCAAAACGCGGCATCGAGCGCAATACGGGTGACAGCATGGGAAGGCTCGCCACAGTCATCAACGCCCTCGCGCTGGCCGATGCCGTGCGCGGTGCGGGCGCAAAGGCCGTGGCATTGTCGGCGGATCCGATGCCGAGTCTGTGCCGCAGCTACACCCAGCCGGAAGCTGAGCGCTATCTCAACGAAGGGTATGTGGTGGTATTGGGCGGTGGTACAGGCCAGCCATTCTTCACGACCGATACTGCGGCGGCGCTGCGCGCGGCTGAACTGGATTGTGCGGCTGTGCTGAAGGCGACCAATGTCGATGGCGTCTATTCAGCCGACCCGAAGAAAAACCCTGCCGCGACGCGCTATGAATTACTGACCCATGACGAAGCCATCGAAAAACGGCTTGGAGTCATGGATACGACGGCGTTTGCTCTTGCCCGTGAGAATGCATTGCCGATAATCGTGTTCTCGATTCAAGGCGAGAATGCCATCAGCAGCGTTCTTGCCGGCAAGGGCAAGGCAACGCGTGTTGTCCCGTCTTGAGCAGCTTTTTCGTGTTCCCTTTTCCGCGTAACCCAACGGAGTAACCGCCATGGCGGCGACCTTTGACATCAACGACCTCAAGCGCCGCATGGCGGGCGCGGTGACTGCGCTGAGGCACGACCTGGCATCGCTGCGCACCGGTCGCGCCTCGGCGAATCTCGTCGATCCCATCGAGGTCGATGCCTACGGCGGCTCTCTGCCGCTCAACCAGGTGGCGACGGTATCGGTGCCCGAGCCGCGTCTGCTGTCGATCCAGGTCTGGGACCGCAGCATGGTGGCGGCAGTGGAAAAGGCGATTCTGAAATCCGATCTCGGCATGACGCCCAACACCGAGGGTCAGGTGATCCGCCTGCGTGTGCCGGAGATGAACCAGCAGCGCCGCCAGGAAATGGTCAAGGTCGCGCACAAATACGCCGAACAGGGCAGGGTGGCGGCCCGCCATGTCCGCCGTGATGGCATGGACCTGCTCAAGAA
>JANNEO010000083.1:0-33784 GCA_031378805.1 Hyphomicrobiales bacterium | reverse complement strand
TGGCCCGCATCGAGGGCACTGCCGCCGTGAAGGCCAAAAGCGACTGGTGGTATGGCGCTCATGAAGTTCACAGCTCAGTTGCGATCGGTCCCTATGTCAACGGAGACCAGTTTGCCGTCATCTTCAACATAGACGTTACGGCCAAGGCAACCAGCCAGCGCATCGAGATGCAGGAGGTTGGCCTTTACACGGTCCGCGATGGCAAGATCGTTGAAGAGAAGTTCATGTACTGAGCCTTTATGCGATAGCCGGAAGCGCGAAGTCCGGCATTCACCGGGCTTCGCTCCGTCAACATGTCATTTCGCTGTCGCCGCGATCACCGCCCGCTTCGCCATCACGCCGATGAGATGGGCGCGGTATTCCGCCGAGGCGTGAATATCGCCGTTCAGGCCCTTGGCTGCGGCCGTGAGGCCATCGACAGACTTGGCGTTGAACTTGCCCGCCAAGGCCGTCTCGGCATCCTTCCAGCGAAACACGCCGTTCTCACCCGCTCCTGTGACCGCGACGCGAACAGCCGAGCCTTTCTTGGCGACTGCGACGCCAACCAGTGCATAGCGCGAGGCCGGATTTGGGAACTTGGCGTAGGCGAATTTCGAAGTGACCGGGATAACCACCTTGGTGATCATTTCGCCGTCATCCAGTGCTGTTGCAAACATGCCCTGGAAGAATTCATCTGCCGCAACCTTGCGCTTGTTCGTGACGATGGTTGCACCCAGCGCCATCAGGCCAGCAGGATAATCCGCCGCAGGATCATTGTTGGCAACAGAGCCGCCAATGGTGCCGCGATGGCGGACATGCGGATCGCCGATGCCTTCCGCCAGTGCCGCCAGACCTGGCAGATGCTGGCGCACATGGGCGGAACTTGCCACCTCAGCGTGGGTCGTCATCGCACCGATGACGAGGGTCTTGCCCTTGACCTCGATCCCCTTGAGATCATCGACCTTGCCGAGATCGATGATGTTGGCGGGTGATGCCAGACGGTTCTTCATGGTGGGCAGCAAGGTCTGGCCACCCGCCAGCAGCTTGGCATCATCCGCCTTGGCCAGAAGATTGGCCGCCTGCCGGGCCGAGGTCGCGCGGTGATATTTGAATTCGTACATCGTGGTTCTCCCTGTCCTGGTTGCCCTCATCCGTCTCGCTTCGCTCGCCACCTTCTCCCGTAATCGGGAGAAGGCTTGGTGCGTGTCCTTCTCCCGCCTGCGGGAGAAGGTGCCCGAAGGGCGGATGTGGGAAAGATTATTCCGCTGCCATCTTCTTGATCGTCTTCTGCGCTGCCTTCCACACTGCTTGCGGCGTGGCGGGCATGGCGATGTCTTCGTGTCCCAGCGCATCGGTGATCGCGTTGATCACTGCAGGCGGTGCCGCAATGGCTCCCGCCTCGCCGCAGCCCTTGATGCCGAGTGGATTGGATGGTGCCGCCGTCGAGTTGAAGCCCAGGCTGTAGGATGGTAAGTCATCGGCTCGTGGCATAGCGTAATCCATGAAGGATGCCGTCAGGAGCTGGCCGTTCTTGTCATAGACAGTGCCTTCATGCAGCGCCTGCCCGATGCCCTGGGCAATGCCGCCATGCACCTGGCCCTCCACGATCATGGGGTTGATAATCGTGCCAAAATCATCGACAGCCGTCCATTTCTCCACCCGTGTGACACCTGTGTCAGGATCGATCTCGACCTCGCAGATATGCACGCCTGCAGGGAAGGTGAAATTCGTCGGATCGTAGAACGCCCCTTCCTTCAGGCCCGGCTCCAGTTGCTGCCCCGTGAACTTGTGGGCGACATAAGCCTGGAGCGCGACTTCACCGAAGGCCATCGACTTGTCCGTGCCCTTCACCGTGAAGCGGCCGTCCTTGAAGTCAATGTCAGCTTCCGCCGCCTCCATACAGAGCGCGGCCACCTTCTTGGCCTTGGCCTCTACCTTGTCGAGCGCCTTGACGATGGCCGACATGCCGACGGCGCCGGAGCGCGAGCCATATGTGCCCATGCCCATCTGCACCTTGTCCGTATCGCCATGGACGATGGCAACTTGTTCGATCGGAATGCCGAGACGACCTGACACGAGCTGAGCGAAGGTTGTTTCGTGGCCCTGGCCGTGACTGTGCGACCCGGTCAGAACTTCCACCGTGCCGACGGGATTGACCCGCACTTCAGCGGATTCCCACAGGCCCACGCCCGCACCCAGCGAACCAACCGCTGACGAAGGGGCAATGCCGCAGGCTTCGATATAGGCGGAGTAACCCAGGCCACGCAGCTTGCCGTTGCGGGCGCTGTCACGCTTGCGCTTGGCGAAGCCTGCCACGTCGGCGAGCTTCAGTGCCTGCTTCATGGATCCCGCATAATCGCCCGCATCATACATCATGATGACCGGCGTCTGGTGCGGCCATTTCCTGATGAAGTTCTTCATCCGGAACTTGGCCGGGTCTTGCCCGAGCTGGCGTGCCGCACATTCCACCAGGCGCTCCACCACGAAGGTGGCTTCCGGGCGGCCCGCGCCGCGATAGGCGTCGACAGGTGCCGTGTTGGTGTAAACCGTCTCGACCTCGGCATAGATCGCCGGAATGTCATATTGGCCCGACAACAGCGGCGCATAGAGATAGGTCGGCACAGCAGAGGCAAATGTCGAGAGATAGGCGCCAAGGTTGGCGCGGGTCTTGACGCGCACGGCAAGAATTTTACCGTCGGCGTCCATCGCCATTTCAGCGTGCGTGAGATGGTCGCGGCCATGCGCCACGCAGAGAAACTCTTCCGTACGGTCCGCCACCCACTTCACCGGGCGACCGACCTTCTTTGCGGCCCAGACGCAGACCGTCTCTTCCGCATAGACGTAAATCTTGGAACCGAAGCCACCACCGACATCTGGCGCGATGACCCGCAGCTTGTGCTCCGGCGCGATGCCGATGAAGGCCGAAAGGATCAGCCTGGCGACATGCGGGTTCTGGCTCGTGGTGTAGAGCGTGAAGGCCTCTTCGCCGGTGTCATAGTCCCCGATGGCGGCGCGTGGTTCCATGGCGTTGGGAACGAGCCGGTTGTTGACGAGATCAATCTTCGTCACGTGGCTGGCGGCCTTGAAGGCGGCATCCGTCGCGGCCTTGTCGCCAAGATGCCAGTCGAACACCACGTTGTCGGGTGCGACCTCGTGGATGGTCGCAACCCCCTTGGCCGTGGAGGTGCCCAGGTCGACGACGGCAGGCAACACCTCGTAATCCACTACGACCTTCTCGGCCGCGTCACGCGCCTGCTCGATGGTATCGGCGATCACGACGGCAACATGGTCGCCCACGTAGCGCACCTTGCCATCGGCAAGAGCTGGGTGCGCCCCCGCCCTCATCGGCGAACCGTCCTTGGAGTGAATCATCCAGCCGCAGATCAGCCCGCCCACCTTGTCGGCCGCAAGATCAGCGCCGGTGAGGATTCCGACAACGCCAGGCATTGCCATGGCGCCCTTGCTGTCGATGTTTTTTATCTTGGCATGGGCATGGGGCGATCGCACGAAGAACGCATGGGCCTGTCCCGCACGGTTGATATCATCCGTGTAGTTGCCCTTGCCAGTGATGAAGCGGTGGTCTTCCTTGCGGCGCACCGGAGCGCCAATGCCTGTGGTGGGGGTTGTCATCATGTGATCCTCTGTATGCACCCATTCCTCTCCCCGCGGAGAGGGTGGTCGGCGGATGCCGACCGGGTGAGGGAGAAACTTTGGTCGTCGTGATTTGCCCACATTCCCCCGCCAACCGGCGGGGAGAAGGAAGAGCAAACTTACTTCGCCATCGCGGCAGCGCCTGCTTCTACGGCCTTCACGATATTGTGGTAGCCCGTGCAGCGGCAGATGTTGCCTTCGAGCTCATCGCGGATCGTGTGCTCGTCGAGCGTGTTCCCCTTGCGGTTCACGATATCGACGGCGGCCATGATCATGCCGGGCGTGCAATACCCGCATTGCAGCCCATGATGCTCGCGGAACGCCTCCTGCATGGGATGCAGCGTGGTGCCGTTCGCCAGTCCTTCGATGGTAGTCACGGAAGCGCCCTCGCACGTCAGGGCCAGCGTCGTACAGGACTTAATCGCCTTGCCATCGACATGCACGACGCAGGCCCCGCATTGCGAGGTGTCACAGCCCACATGGGTGCCTGTGAGACGCAGGTTTTCACGCAGGAACTGAACGAGAAGTGTGCGCGGCTCGATGGTGCCGGATACAGCTTTGCCGTTCACCGTCATGGATACGGTGGCCATCAGTGTCCTCCTCCTCTGGGGCTGGAGCCTGATGGGGCGCAGCCCGGAATATCAGCAATTGTTGCCGCGTTTTTTGGAATTGCCGAAACAGCTTGTATTGTTTCGAATTCTTCAAAACAGAATGTGAGGGGGGATTTTCCAGGGGTCAAGCGGAAAGAGAGGGCGCCGAAGCTTTATTTTTCGCGGTTTTTGGCGGATTTTCAAGAATGCAATCATGCCACGTGTCAAGTCCCTCATGCCGACGTGCGCAGCGGAGCGAAGCTTCGAAGATCACACAACGGCCCTGCAATACCTCAGCATTGGCCGTCTGCGCTGCACGAATGCCGTGCCTCCGTCGAGGCTCGCAATTGCTTGCACGTCGGGATGAGCAAGGTTGTGTATGGCAAGACAAAAGATCGATCATCCTTTAACGGTCGTTGCAATTGGTTCATTCCCGAGTCTTCCATGTCCCCCTTTACCGCCAACGGCCTGACTGGTGCGCTCTTTGCCGACGCAGAAATGGTCGAGATTCTCTCAGACCGGCGCTGGCTGGAAGCAATGCTCGATTTCGAGGCGGCCCTGGCGCGGGCGGAAGCGGAGTGTGGCGTCATCCCCAAGGAAGAGGCGGAGGTGATCGCGTCGTGCTGCGCAGTTGATCTCTACGACATTGCCGAGATCGGGCGGCGGACAACGCTGGCAGGAAATCCCGCGATCCCGCTCGTCGCCATGCTGACGGAGAAGGTGCGGGAGAAGGACGCCAAGGCGGCGGAGTTCGTCCATTACGGCGCGACCAGCCAGGATGTGATTGATACTGGGCTGAATGCGATCATGGGCGACGCGAGTGACCTGATCCAGAACCGGCTGACCCATGCCGCGCATGTACTGGCCAATCTGGCACATCACCATCGCTTGACGGTCATGCCCGGACGGACGCTCTTGCAGCACGCATTGCCGATCAGCTTCGGGTTGAAGTGCGCACTTTGGCTGGATAACCTTGTTGAAAGTCATGCTTTCACCATGCTGAGAACGCCCCGCAGGTTGCAGTTTGCGGGCGCGGCCGGAAACCTTTCCGCCCTTGGTGACAAGGCAATCGAGGTTCAGAAACATCTGCTTGATATCCACAAGATGGGGCCTTTCCTCAGCAAAAGGGGCGTCAGCTTTGTTGGTCATGACGTACCCTGGCATACGGATCGTGCTTATCTTCAGCAGGTTGCCTCCCGTCTGGGCATCTGTGTGGCGAGCATGGGCAAAATCTCCCGCGACATTGCGCTGCTGATGCAGACCGAAGTCGCAGAAGTTTTCGAGCCTTCCGCGCCAGGCAAGGGCGGCTCATCCACCCTGCCCCACAAGCGCAACCCTGTGCAGTCCGTGGCGATCATCGCCATCGCAATGCGTACGCCGGGCCTCGTCGCAACCATGCTTTCCGCTGGCTTGCAGGAGCACGAGCGTGGCGTGGGAGGCTGGCACGCTGAGTGGGACACGATGCGCGAACTGCTGTTGCTCACGGGCGCTGCCGCCCTGCACATGCAAACCCTGCTGGAGGGACTGGAGGTCGACACCGATCGGATGCGCGCCAACCTCGAGATCACCAATGGCCTGATCATGGCAGAGCGCGTGACCTTCGCACTGGCACCCAAACTGGGCAAGGCAAAAGCCAAGAGCTTCATGGAGGTTGCTTGCAAGCAGGCGGTGGCCGAGAAGCGTCATCTGCGCGATGTGTTGCGTGACACGCCCGAAGCCAAGGGCCTCGATCTTGAAGCGCTGTTCGACCCTGCAACCTATCTCGGTGCTTCCGATGTGTTCATCGACCGCATTCTGGCGCTTTACGAGGATGAAAAGCAGTATATGACCGAGAAGCCTCAACGGTCCTCGTCCTAAGGAGTCGCGTTTGCGGTGCCTCGAAAGATGCACCAAGGTCGCCGCATCCTCACGATGCTGAAAGCGTTGTATCAGCGGCGTGCGTGCTTCGTAATGGCGCGTTCCGCGCCTCCTCAGCATGAGGAATTTGAGGACTGAGACAAAGGACTTCCCAATGCCCATCCGCACCATCAATAGCGAACCCTTCAACATCCTCGTGGAGGGCAAGGCAGACGGTCCCGTGCTGATGTTCTCCAACTCGCTCTCGTCCAATCTCTCGATGTGGGACGCGCAAGCCGAGGCTCTGAAGGACAGGTTCCGCATCGTCCGCTACGACTCGCGCGGCCACGGCAAGAGCGTGGCGAAGGCGGAGCCATATTCCATCGCGCAGCTTGGCCGCGATGCTCTCGCCATCCTGGATACGCTCAAAGTGGAGAAGGCGCATTTCTGCGGTCTCTCCAAGGGGGGCATGGTGGGGCAATGGCTGTTGACACATCACCGCGACCGCATCGGCAAGGCCGTGCTCGCCAACACCGCAGCGCTCATGGCCCCGGCAGCGTTGTGGAATGGCCGTATCCGCAATGTTTCGCAAAATGGCATGGCAACCATCGTGGACGCCACCATCGAACGCTGGTTCACCAAGGGCTTCGTGGAGCGAGCGCCCGATACGATTGCGGCAGTCAAGAAAATGATCGTCTCGACGCCGGCACAAGGGTATTGCGGCTGCTGTGCCGCCATCCGTGACATGGACCAACGCGAGAGCATCCGGGGCATTGCCAACCCGGTGTTGCTGATCTCGGGTGCGCATGATCCGGCAACGACACCTGCGATGATGGAACTGATGAAAGACAACATCAAGGGCGCGGCGTGGGTTAGCCTGGATGCATCACATATCTCGAATATGGAACAGCCAGAGGCGTTCACGAAGGCTATGGTGAAGTTCTTGGGGTAACGCCACCGCTCATTCTCTCCAGTCCACACACCTGCTTCGCGGGGCATCTTCTCCCAGGGGAGAAGAAAAGGAGTTTCAAATGACCACAGATGCAGGTCGCATCACGAATGGCGAGAAGAACCGGCGCAAGGTGCTGGGCGACGCGCATGTCGACCGTTCTCTCAAGAACCGCACCGAGTTCAACGCGGAATGGGTGGATTTCATCACGCGCTATGCCTGGGGCGACGTCTGGCAACGGCCTGGCCTCGACTGGAAGATGCGATCGGTCGTCGTGCTCTCCGTTGCTACAGCGCTTGGCCGCTGGGAAGAGTTTCGCATCCACGTCAAGGGCGCGATCCACAACGGATTGACCAAGGACGAAATCAAGGAAGTCCTGATGCAATGCGCGGTCTATGCGGGCGTTCCAGCCGCGAACCATGCCTTTGCGGAAGCCGCCCGCGTGTTCGAGGAGATGGAGAAGGCGTAGGCGCTTCTCACTGGTTGTTCACAGCACGTGATAGCCACGGCGGTGATAAAGCAGTGGCGGCTCATCTCCGCCGCTCTCCGCGCTCTCGACGATGCCAATAATGACGACATGACTGCCAACCGGCGTCATGTCGGACAGTCGGCAGGTGAAAGACGCCAGGGACAGCCCAAGGACGGGTTGCCCATCCCCCAGTCGCCAGCCATGGGCCGAGACGAACCGCTTGTCACCCTCCAGTCCCGTGGCTCCCGAAAAAGCGGTGGCGACATCCTGCTGGTCTTTCGAAAGCACGTTGACCGAGAACGCGCCATTGCCGCGGATCCTGCGCAAGGTCGCACTGGATTGATTGAGACACAGCAGCAGGCTCGGTGGGGAATCGCTGACCGACGTGACCGCGGTTGCGGTGGCACCGCCCAGCCCCATTGGCCCATCGGTGGCGATCACATGCACCGCGCCCGCGACACGACTCATCGCTTCACGGAAGAGAGCACCATCGACAGTGGAGTGGGTTTTCTGGGACATCATGGCCGGAATGAGAGCGGCGGGAAAGGCGGAGAGTTCCCTTCCCCGTCCCAGAGCGTGACGTCAAGGGCGGGCTTCTTCTGCGGGGCGCGGCCGACAGAAAACGCGATGAATTTTGCGTAGGGCGTTTTTCGACAGCCTGTCAGGCATAATAGCGGTTTTCGTAGCCCAGGCCGCGCTTTTGCTCAAGGAAAGTATCGAAGGCCGCTTTTTCCATGGGTCGTGCAAAATAATAGCCTTGCAGGCAATGGCATCCGGCGGCGCGCAGGAAGATGTGGTGCTCAAGCGTTTCCACGCCTTCCGCCTGCACCGTCATGCCAAGCGAACGGCCAAGCGCGACAACATTGTGGATAATCGCGGCCGAACCGGAACCACTGGCACGGTCTGTGCTGAGTGTCTGCACGAAGACCTGGTCGATCTTCAGCTTGTCGAACTGGAAACGGCGCAGATAGCTGAGCGAAGCGAAGCCGGTGCCGAAATCGTCCAGCGCCACCTTCATGCCCGCATCATGGAACTCCTTGATGGTCGCGGCTGCCCTTTCGGCATCACGGATCAGCACGCCTTCAGTCACCTCGATCTCGACGCGCTTGGGCTCGATACCCGATTCCGTGACCATGTCGATAATCGACTTGGCCAGTCCCTTGGCGCGGAACTGCGCCGGAGAGACGTTGACGGCAAGGCCGATATCGGGCCAGCTCTGCGCGTCCTGCAAGGCGCGGCGGACCGTCCATTCTCCGATGCTGGCGATGAGGCCGGTTTCCTCGGCCAGCGGAATGAAATCGCCGGGTGACACGAAGCCCAGGGTCGGGTTCTGCCAGCGCACCAGCGCCTCCACGCCCCGGATCGTCTCGCCATCCGCCGCGAAAACCGGCTGATACACCATGCGCATTTCGCCGCGTTCGATAGCGTGGCGCATCTCGTTTTCCATCACTTTCTTCTGACGGACATTGTCCTCCATGCTGCTGTCGAAGCGGATGCAGGTGCCGCGCCCAGCGCTCTTCGCCCGGTACATGGAAATATCGGCACGGCGCACCAGTTCGGAGAACTCCAGACCGTCGTCGGGCGAGATCGCCACGCCGACGGAGCCACCGATCACCAGCTCCGCGGTGTCGATCACGAAAGGCTGCCCCATGCGCTGGCTGATGCTTTCACCGATCTGCATGATCTCGGCCGCCGTGTGGCAGCCATCCACCAGAAGCGCGAACTCATCACCCCCAAGGCGGGCACCGACGGCGCGGCCTTCCGCGATCTCACCGAGTCGGGCCGTGACGGCACAGAGCAGCTTGTCACCCATCTCATGGCCGAAATTGTCGTTGACCTCCTTAAAGCGATCAAGATCGATGTAGACCACGCCGAGCTGCCGCTCCGGCGTGCGGAGAGCCAGCGCATCCTCGACCATCAGGCGGTAGCCCGCGCGGTTGGCAAGCCCTGTCAGCGGATCGGTGATGCCCCGGCGGCGTGCCCGCTCCTCGACCAGCTTGAGCGCCTGGCGGCCCCGCTTCCAGCGCCACAAGGCAAGCGCGGACTGACCAGCCGAAAGCCCGGCACCAGTGAACGCCAGCGGCAGCGCTAACGCCTCGGGAAGCAGATGCAACGCGGTCATGATACCCGATGCCGCGAACGCTGCTCCAAATGCCAGCACCGAAGCGGCTGAAACAACGATCTCAGCAAAGGGGCGGATCAGACGGGCGGGGTCCGTGTCACTGCCGACAGAAGACGCCGCCCTGCGGCTGTAGGCGCGGTTGAATGTCTCCGCAGGACGTATCGGCGCTTGTATGGCGGCGACAGGCACGGGCGTCACGGAGATCGCGGGCAGAGCAGCCCCGAGAGCAGGGCCTGGGATCTGTGCGACACTTTGAGGAGCGGGAGCAGAGACCTGATCAGCAGATACCTGAGCGGCAAGCATCGGAGGAGATGACAAGGCGACGATTGGCGCAGGCAATGGCCGGGCCTGCGGGGCTTCTAGCGGGGCGACACTCAGCTTCAGGCGTTCCAGCGGCGTCATTGGCCCGTCCCGCGCTGTCAGGAGAGCCGGCCGATTGCCGCTCCCGCATTGCCACCAACGGAATTGCCACCGAACTGACGCACGATATCCTGCACGGCGGAGGGCGACATGGGGGTCTGGAACGCGATATCGTAGCCTTGCGGCGAGACCGATGAAATCTTGCCCCTCAATTCGCGCTCGGCGAAGCGCAACAGCACCTCCTGGCGACCACGGTCGAGGATATAGGCGGAAGCAGGGCGGAAGGTCGCGCCTAGCTGCCCGATGGCCATAATCATGCCGTCAAGCGGGATGGTCTTGTCGACGAGCACCATGACACTGACGACGCAGCAGCGATCCTGCTTCTCGCCGATGATGGCCTTGACACCGCCACGCGAAAACAGCCGGGAGAGCAGTCCCGCCGGCTTGAGCTTGACCACCGAACCGATCAGGCGCTTTTGCGCATCGGCTGCTGAAGGTTCTGGTGCGATCCGTTCTGGTGCGATCCGTCCCGGGGCCATTTCGTCAGAGATGAAGGTCATGGTTCAGCGGCTCCCGTCAGACGACATTGCCGCTGCGCATACCCGAGGCTGCAGCGGAATAGAGGCGGCGGCGCAGGGCATCGTGATCGACGTCCGGCTTGGCCTGTTGCTTGGCTTCATGTTCTGGCAGCACGGCCTGGACCTGGGTGGTGATGGCAGCGGGGCTGGAATTCCCTTCGCCAGCGCCCATGGCATTGGCGACCATGCTGCGATTGACGATCTGCGCATAGGCGGCAAACACTGTTTCCATCGAGCGCGACAGTTCCGAGAAGCCCGCCGTGATCTTGTCCTCGAAGTCGGCGGAAACACCACCATTGCCGCTGGTCTGCAGCTGGATGAGCACCTGCTTCAGGTCGGCCTGTTCGGCAGCCATGCGCTGCATTCCGGTTTCAAGCGCCGTCGCGGTCCGCTCCAGCGCAACACTCATGTTGCCGACGCCACCCTTGACCTTGGATTCGATCGACACCGCGATTTCGGCAATCTTGTCGCCCGCCGCCTTCACATCAAGCAGCTTGGCGAGGCGGGTATTGGTTTCATAATTCTCGGCAGTCAGGCGGCGCAGCCCGTCGAGATAGGCCTGGCCTGTGACTTCCATGACATGCGCCATGCCGTTGAAGCCACTCGTCAGACGTTGTTCCGTGGTGCGCGTCAGGTTGATGATTTCCTGCAGATTCTCGTTCGTCGCATTCCCGATGACCGTGGCTTCACGGGTCGATTCCCGCACATCATTGGTATCGATGCCGAGCCGGTCGAAAGAGGCAAGCAACGCCTTCATCACGGCGATCTGTTCGTTCTGTACCTCGACCATGCGCGGGAAGGCCTGGTTCATCGATTCCATCGTGGTCTGCATACGGCTGAAGCCCTGCGCCATCGTGGCCACAAGCCCCATGTCCGACATGACCGGTGCGCCACCTCCGCCACCGCCACCGCCGCCGCTCGCACCCTTTTCCCCCGGACCGCCCATGATGCCATCGGCGATCAGCCGGGCGAGTTCGCCAACATCCCCGGACTTGCCGGTTTCCAGATGCGTGGTGCTGGCGAGCCAGCCTTCGAAGTTTTCCTTCAGGGCCGATTGGCAGCGTGAACCGAAGCGCGCCATCATGCCCAGCGTCAACGAGCCGAACAGGCCAAAGAGCGACGAGGAGAAGCCCATTGCCATGCCTGAAAGAGGCTTTTGCAAGTCGGACAGCAGCCGTTGCATGGCTTCGGTCGGATTGCCCGTGGAGGATCCCGTCAGGTTCGAGATGACCGTACCGATCGAGCCGACCATTTCCATCAGGCCGATGAAGGTGCCGATCAGGCCGAGGAAGATCAGCAGGCCGGTGAGATAGTTCACCAGCGAGCGCTCTTCCGCCAAACGGCTGTCGATGCCGTGGGTGATGTTCTGCAGCGTCGCAACTGAAATCTGCAGGTGCTTGCTCCGCAGCACCTCGTCATAGGCCAGCACGAACATGTGGCCTATGGATTTGGGCTTGGAGAAGACAATGCCTGGTTCCATGGCGCGGTAGTGGCGCCAGTAGGGATCATCCATCGCCTCGACGCGCTCGGTACGCATGTCGGTATAGGCTTCTTCCAGCGCCGCAAAGGCCAGCGCGTCATTGCGAACAGCGAGAATACGCTTGAACGACAGCCAGATGCCAAAGATGAAGAGGCCGATGATCAGCCCGTTGAGATAGATGTTGGACTGAATGCCGCTCCAGACGAAGTGATGCGCATAGGCCACCAGCGCGACGATGGCGACAATCATCATCACCATGCGCTTCAGTTGGGAGTTCACCGTTGCCTTCAAGGCGGCGATGGGCGCGGATACTTCCGGCTTTTTCATGAAATGCGGCCTGTCTCAATCTCTGAAGCGCCAGTGTGGCGGAAAGCCAGAAAGAAATGATTAAAATGCCGGATAATCGGGCGTATTGGCCTTAACCGATCAACTTGACTTGGCCAGATCGATGCGGACCATATCGCCCGAATTCTGGCTGGCGGAATTCTCTATGGTCGCCTTGATCCGATCCGCCGGAACGCCCATGGCGATCAGCTGGCTGCGCAGGTTCAGCAGACGGTAGAAGGCGATACGGCGGGAATCGCTGACGGCACCGGATGTCTCGGCAAAGGCCTTGATCTGGATGTTGTCCTGCAAGCCTCGGCCATCGCTCATTGCCGCTTTGATCTTGTCGGTGGTCTGGGTGTCCAGCCCGGTCGCCCGCTTCTGGAAGGAAATGGTGATGAAGGCCGGGCTCTGGTCAACCTGCGCCGTCACCGGCACCTGGCGAGCGACGGTCTCGCCCGAGGACAATCGGTGCTCGGCCTCCGCTCCGCTGCCTTCGCTGGAGGCGAGATCGCGGCCTTTGCCGCCCGCACCGTCCTGCCCTGCCTTGGCCAGCATGGTGTCGCGCTGCTGCATCTCCAGCTTGGCCACGACCCGTGATGCCAGGTCATCCGTGTTCTCGGTGTTGGACACATCGTCGATGTTCACGGCCTTGGCGATTTTCTCGACCATGTTGCGTGAGACGTTTTGGGAAAGGCCGAAGATGGCGACCGCAAGAATCGTCATGACGAAGATCAGCATCATCGTCATCGTGGTCAGGGCGTCGACATAGCCCGGCCAGTGGTTCTCTTCCTCTGCGGCGGAGACGGACATGGATACCCTCACACAATACTGCCGCCAGAATACCAGCAGAGTTTTGTCACCGGGTTAACGCGGACATCGAAACAATGGTTGGGCATGAATGGGTTGGGCGTGAATGGGTTGGGCGTGAATGGGTTGGGCGTGAATGGGTTGGGCGTGAATGGCTTGCTCCTTGCAAGGCGCATCACCTATAGCAAGGGAATGGCTGCGGTTTGGGAATGAGAAGAGGCAAAAGATGCGGGGGGTACTGACCGGACCGCGCGTCCTGCTGAGACGACTCCGGGAGGTCATGGCGGATCCGGTGAGTGCGCAGGAGCGCCTTGACAGGATTGTCGTGCTGATTGCTGCCAACATGGTGGCAGAGGTCTGCTCCGTTTACGTCCTGCGCGCCGATGGCACCCTGGAGCTCTATGCTACCGAAGGATTGAACCGTTCCGCCGTCCACCTCACCACCATGCGGGCGGGCGAGGGCCTTGTCGGCCTGATCGCCGAGACAGCGGATGTCCTCAACATCTCCGATGCCCAGACGCACCCGCGCTTTTCCTACAAGCCGGAGACGGGAGAGGAGATCTACAATTCCTTCCTTGGCGTGCCGATCCTCAGGGCAGGCAACACCATAGGCGTGCTTGTCGTGCAGAACTCTGCGCGGCGCACCTATACCGAAGAGGAAATGGAGGCGCTGCAGACCACGGCGATGGTTATCGCCGAGATGGTGGCCGGCGGCGAGCTGGAAGCGCTCGCCAACCCGGCATCCGGTGGCATAGCTCTGCGCAAGGCGCTGTCGCTCACGGGCGTCGCCATAGCGGACGGCGTGGGCCTCGGCCATGTGGTGCTGCATGAACCGCGCGTGGTGATCAAGAACCTGGTCGCGGATGATCCGGAAGCCGAGGTTCGGCGTCTCGAAGAAGCGATCCAGGCTTTGCAGGCCTCCATCGATGTGCTGATCGAGGGTGATGGTTCGGGGCCGGGCGAGCACCGCGAAATTCTCGAGACTTTCCGGATGTTCGCCCATGATCGGGGCTGGCTCCGACGGTTGCGCGAGGCTATCGGCAGCGGCCTGACCGCAGAAGCCGCAGTCGAGCGCGTGCAATCCGACACGCGGGCCAAGCTCTTGCGCCAGACCGATCCCTATCTGCGCGAGCGGCTGCATGATCTGGATGATATCGCCAACCGGCTGCTGCACCAGTTGACTGGCGAAGCCTTCACTCTGGCGGCGGGGTCACTGCCAGAAAACGCCATCCTGGTGGCGCGTTCCATGGGTCCGGCGGCGCTCCTTGAATATGAGCGATCCCGCCTGCGTGGCCTGATCCTCGAAGAAGGCGGCTCCACCAGTCACGTCGCAGTCGTGGCCCGGGCGCTGGGCGTGCCTTGCGTCGGCGAGGTGCAGGGCATCACCAGCCTTGTCGAGCAGGGCGATGCCATCATCGTCGATGGCTCCACCGGCGATGTCCAAGTGCGCCCAGCGGCGACGGTCGAGGCGAGCTACGCCGAAAAGGCGCGGCTGGGTGCCAGGCGGCAGGAACAATACCGGGCACTGCGCGACGTGGCGCCGATCTCGAAGGATGGCGTGGCGATCACGCTCCAGATGAATGCCGGGCTGCTGGTCGACATGCCGCAATTGTCCGAGGTCAATGCCGCCGGAATCGGCCTGTTTCGGACGGAAATCCTGTTCATGGTCGCGCCGTCAATGCCCCGCGCCGAGGCACAGGAGGCGCTGTACAGGGCAATCCTGCAATCGGCTGGCGGCAAACCGGTCACCTTCCGCACGCTCGATATCGGCGGCGACAAGATCCTGCCCTACATGCGCAAGGTCGAGGAGGAGAACCCGGCGCTGGGTTGGCGGGCCATCCGCATCGGCCTGGATCGCCCCGCCCTGCTGAAGGCGCAATTGCGGGCCATCCTCAAGGCTTGCGCAGGGCGCACAGCCCGCATCATGCTGCCCATGCTGGCGACCGTTGACGAGTACCGCCAGGCCAAGGCCATGCTGGACCGCGAGCGTGCCTATCTGGCCAAGCATGGGCACCAGGCCCCCCGTGACGTGAAGCTCGGCGCGATGCTGGAAGTGCCCTCGCTGCTGTTCGATCTCGACAATCTGCTGAAGCACGTGGATTTCGTGTCCGTCGGATCGAATGACCTGATGCAGTTTCTTTTCGCGGTCGATCGGGACAACCGGCGGGTGTCCGGACGGTTTGACACGCTCAATCCGTCGATGTTGCGGGCGCTGGGCCAGATCGCCCGTAAGGCCGAAGGTGCAGGCAAGCCCGTCACCGTGTGTGGAGAAATGGCCGGGCGGCCGCTAGAGGCGCTGGCCTTGCTGGCGCTGGGCTTCCGCAACCTTTCGATGTCGCCAGCCGCTGTCGGCCCGGTAAAGGCCATGCTGCTCGAACTGAATCTTGGCGAGGCCGCGACTGCGCTTGAAGCGATGCTGGTTGATTGCGATGGTTGCCCGTCACTGCGCGGCCAGCTTGGAGAATTCGCGGAACGCAGGGGTATTCAGGTCTAGGGCATGGACAAAATGATTGGATTTGATCCGGATGGATCATCCTCGGGACGCGTGATGGGGGCTATGCTCGCATCAAAACGCCTCCCCTGTATGAGTTCACGTCCTAGTCAGTAGGATTGACGCAGATAGTCGATGAAATGCGCCACAGTGGTGCGGGCGGCTTGAGCGTCGCCTGCCAGGATGGCGTCGACGAGGGCCTGTCGCAATTGTGCGGGGCGATTGAGATCGCGTAGCCGGTTGTAGGCACACCAGGCGCGCCGGAACTCGCGCTTCAGCCGGAAAAGCTGCTCCGCATCGTCAGGCAGATCGGCGGCGGTGGCAATTGCCTTCTCCAGACGACGATCAGCCATCATGTAGCCATCGATATCACCGACAAGAGCTGAGCGCTTGAGCAGCATCGCTGGTTCAGCAATGGCGTCACGGTCAATGATGGCTGAACGTACAGCGGCAGCAGCCGCAATGCGTTGCTCCAGTACAAGACGCTGATCGAGCCTTGGCAGGAGATAGGCCTTGTCCACTGGGGCAATAATGATTGTGCGGTCCTTGACAGCCAGCAGGCCGCCTTTTGCCACAACGCGGACTGCCTCATGCATGTCTTCAGGACGAGCGCGCAAGCGACGCGCAATATCCTCCAACGCATAGGATTGGCCCGGAGCCAGCCTGGCAAGATCGATATCCTGGAAAAGATGATGGCACAGGTCGGCAACACGCACGGCCGCGATGGTTGGTTTGTGTGATTGCTGCTCTTCGGACATTGCTTATCGAGGCCCACCTTTGGCAACCAAACCGAAACCTTCTGTCCCAGTCCGCCAACCGTTGGTTTACATCTAATCTATTGAGGAAACTGTCGATGTCGCGCCGCAGTTTTCTTTAATTGTGAAGCGCAACCGTTACGTTTTGTTAATACCAAACTCAAATCCACCCACCGCTGTTAGAATATGCGCAGTTGTAAAATCAACCGCTGATTTTCTGCAGTTCTGGTCACGCTGTGCCAGGCAATGGCGTCCGTAGGAAAATCAGACATGTCAAAGCCCGCTTGCAGCAAGCGCAACATTTCTGGCGGTGTGACACTCGAAGGCGGCTCGCCTGCCAAGGCTGGGATTCAATTATCCGTCAACTTCACTAAAAATAGCTCTCACAACCGAGGATAGTTGCGTCATTCCGATAAATTTCTAGCGAAAACGCCTTTCTGCATGTACTGCGGCCAAAAAGTGGCAAAGCCGCATTGATGCATCCGATCATTGCGCGATATGGATTGCTTGAGACGCCGTCGGCTTCAGCGCAATCTGGCTCTGAAATGCTGGTCGGGTTTCTGGCAAGATCGACCTCGGGAGGGGTGTGGATGGAAGTCTTTCTGCAGCAGGTGATCAATGGAATCACCCTCGGCTCGATCTACGGCTTGATAGCTATCGGGTACACCATGGTCTTCGGCATCATCGGCATGGTGAATTTTGCCCATGGCGACGTGTTCATGGTGGGCTGTTTCGTGGCTCTCATCATTTTCATGATCATGACGGCCTTGCTGGGCACGGGTGGAGTGGCGATTTTCCTGGCGCTGCTGGTCTGCCTGATCGTGAGCGTGCTGGTGACGGGGCTTTACAACTGGAGCATCGAAAAGGTGGCCTACCGGAAACTGCGTGGCTCGTTTCGCCTGGCACCGCTGATCTCGGCCATTGGCATGTCCATTCTGCTCATCAACTTCGTGCAGGTCAGCCAGGACGCACGCAACAAGCCAGTTCCCAACATCATCGATGGCGGCGTTACCTTGCTGAAGGGTCAGACCTTTGATGTCGTTCTCGCCTACAAGGACATGCTGATCATGGTGGTCACGGCGGTTCTGCTGCTGGTGTTCTGGTACTTGGTCCAGAAAACGCCGCTGGGGCGTGCGCAGCGTGCCTGCGAGCAGGACCGCAAGATGGCGGCGCTGCTGGGCATCAACGTCAACAAGACGGTTGCCATCACCTTCATCATCGGCGCGGGACTTGCTGCTGTGGCGGCCACGATGTGGCTGGTGAAGTACAATGTGGTTTCCTACAAGGATGGCTTCATACCGGGCGTCAAGGCCTTCACGGCAGCCGTGCTTGGTGGCATCGGATCGTTGCCGGGAGCCGTGCTCGGTGGTTTGCTGATCGGGCTGATCGAGAGCCTCTGGTCGGGATATTTCTCCATCGACTACAAGGACGTCGCGGCGTTCACGATCCTGGTGATCACGCTGATTTTCCTGCCGCAGGGTATTCTGGGCAAACCTGAAGTGGAGAAGGTCTAGATGTCCGGCCCGCTTCGTCCGGACGCTGCTGCGGCATCCGAGGCTCCAGAGCAATTTGACCTCAGTGGGGCGTTGCGGGAAGCCTTCTGGGCTGGGCTCGTGGCGCTTGGCCTCTTTGGCCTGATCATTGGTCTCAAGACAGATCAGTCCTTGAGCAACGAGATCGTGCTGAAACCCCGCCCTGGACTGCTGGCAGCAATGGTTGGCGCGGTCTTCGTGGGCAGTTTGCTGCGCAACTGGTTCAATTGGAACCGGGCACGCACGGCAGCCCATCGCTCGGCCACCGGCGCAAAAATCGACATGCAGCGGGTGGAACAGGTCGGCCTGCCGCTGTTCATCGCTTTCCTATCGGTCTTTCCAATCATTGTGATCTTCACGGCGGGCTGGGGCAGTGTACCCAAGTGGGTCGATAATTTCGGCATCCTGATCCTGATCTACATCATGCTGGGCTGGGGCTTGAATATTGTGGTCGGCCTCGCGGGCCTGCTGGATCTGGGCTACGTCGCGTTCTATGCCATCGGCTCCTACACGTATGCACTCCTCGCCAATCACTATGGCTTCAGTTTCTGGCTGGCCTTGCCGGTCGCAGGAGTCATGGCCGCGATGTGGGGCATCCTGCTTGGTTTTCCCGTATTGCGCCTGCGCGGAGATTATCTCGCCATCGTGACGCTGGCTTTCGGCGAGATCATCTATCTCGTGGCGCTGAACTGGCGGGATTTCACGGGTGGTGGTGCAGGCATGTCCGCGCCGCGCATCGATTTCTTTGGCATTCCATTCGGCGCGGGAGCGACAGACTTTTCCGCCCGCTTCGGCCTTGAGCATTCGCCCGCCTACCGAACAATTTTTCTGTACTACACGATCCTCGTGCTGTCGTTGGTGACGGCCTGGGTGACGCTGCGGCTGAAGCAACTGCCGGTCGGTCGCGCCTGGGAAGCCTTGCGCGAGGACGAGATCGCCTGCCGCGCCGTCGGCATGAACACGACCAACACAAAGCTCACGGCCTTCGCCATCGGCGCGATGTTCGGCGGGTTTGCAGGCGCATTCTTCGGGGCACGCCAGGCATTTATCACGCCGGAGAGTTTCATCTTCGAGCAATCCGCGCTGATTCTCGCCATCGTCGTGCTGGGTGGTGCGGGCTCGCTCATCGGCGTCGTGCTGGCAGCAATCGTTCTGGTTGGCGGCAGCGAACTTCTGCGTGAACTGGAATTCCTGAAGCCGGTCATTGGCGATGATCCTGCGAAATACCGGATGCTGTTGGTGGGTGCCGGCATGGTGCTGATGATGCTGTGGAAACCACGCGGACTGATCGCCACGCGCGCACCTTCGATCTTCCTGAAAGAGCGCAAGATCATTGGGGCTGAGAACATCAAGGAAGGTCACGGATGATGGCTTCTCCTTCGTCCGTTCCGCTCCTCAAGGTCGAGCACCTGACGATGCGCTTCGGTGGCCTCGTCGCCATCAATGATCTCTCGTTCACGGCCAGCCGTGGGGATATCACTGCCCTGATCGGTCCCAATGGCGCGGGCAAGACCACGGTCTTCAATTGCATCACCGGGTTCTACAAACCGACAGAGGGCCGCATCGCGTTTCGTCACGGCGATGGCGATTTTGAACAGCGTCTGGAGGCCCTGACGGACAGCGACCATGCCATCGACAAGGCTGGCGACAACCGCCTGTTCCTGCTGGAGCGTATGCCGGATTTCGAGATCGCGGCCATTGCCAAGGTGGCGCGGACCTTCCAGAATATCCGGCTGTTCTCGGGCCTCACCGTGCTCGAAAACCTGATGGTTGGGCAGCACAATGCCCTGATGCAAGCTTCGCAATGGACCATCGGCGGTCTCTTTGGCCTCAGCCGCTATCGCAACGCCGAAAAGGCCGCGATCGAGAAGGCCAAGTACTGGCTGGAAAAGACGCGCCTGATCGACCGTGCCGATGATCCTGCAGGTGACTTGCCCTACGGTGACCAGCGCAGGCTGGAGATCGCACGCGCGATGTGTACGGACCCCAAGTTGCTGTGTCTGGACGAACCGGCGGCGGGCCTCAATCCACGGGAAAGCGCGGAACTCAACTCGCTGCTGCGCATGATCCGCGATGAGCAGGGCACCTCGCTGCTGCTGATCGAGCACGACATGTCCGTCGTGATGGAGATTTCCGACCATGTCGTGGTGCTCGACTACGGCACGAAGATTTCGGATGGTACGTCGAAAGAGGTGCAGAACGATCCCAAGGTCATCGCGGCGTATCTGGGCGCGGAAGACGAGGATGAGGTTGCCAAGATCGAGGCGGAGGTTGGATTATGAGTGCCGCTGTCGCCACCATCGAACCGAAGCCCCTGCTCCAGATCAGGGGTGTAAAAACCTATTATGGCAAGATCATCGCGCTGAAGGGCGTTGATCTTGATGTGAACGAAGGCGAGATCGTCACGCTGATCGGAGCCAATGGCGCTGGCAAGTCGACGCTCATGATGACGATCTTCGGCAATCCGCAAGCCCGCGAGGGGCAAGTCCTCTACAAGGGGCAGGATATCACCCGCACGGAAACGCATGACATTGCCAAACTGGGCATCGCGCAATCACCGGAAGGGCGACGCGTGTTTCCGCGCATGACGGTATTTGAGAACCTGCAGATGGGCTCCGCCGTGCCGGGGATGCAGTATTTCAACGATGACCTCGAGAAGATATGCACGATCTTCCCCCGCCTGAAAGAGCGCCTGCAACAGCGAGCGGGAACGCTTTCGGGCGGCGAGCAGCAGATGCTGGCCATCGCCAGGGCGCTGATGTGCAGGCCAAAACTGTTGCTCCTAGACGAACCATCGCTGGGGCTTGCACCCCTCATCGTCAGGCAGATTTTCGAGGTGATCAAGGACGTCAACAAGCGCGAAGGCATGACCGTGTTCCTCGTGGAGCAGAACGCCTTTCATGCGCTGAAGCTGGCGCACCGGGCTTACGTGATGGTCAATGGCCTGATCACCATGACAGGGACCGGCAAGGAATTGCTCGCCGATCCGCGGGTGCAATCGGCCTATCTCGAAGGCGGGAGGCACTGATGCAAGGCATTCTCTACGAGGAGCACTCGGCTTGGCTGTTCGTGCTTGTCACGGTGGTCATGGGCGGCGTTGCGGCATGGCAGATGGGGCGCGCCGTAGCGCAGACCTGGAAGCCCTTCGCCATGCTTCCGGTCTATGTTCTGCTGCTGAATTGCGGCGTCCGCTTCATTCATTTTGCGCTGTTCGACGGCACGCTGCTCAGTGTATATTACTATCTTATTGATTTCGTTGTGCTTATGGCAGCAGCGACGATTGGCTGGCGGATGCGCCGTGCCGAGCAGATGCGCACCCAGTATTCCTTCGCGTTCCAGGGAGCCGGACCTTTGTCCTGGCGCCGGAAATGAGAAGGCGTGACTTTCACCTTTTCGGATGACAACGGCGTCAAAAAGGGCTTGATTAGCGCCCAGAGACGCCGGTTGGCCCTCCAAAACCGCGTCCGGGAGCGGAAGACCCGGGAACAGATAACGGGAGATACCATATGAATCGCAGAAGCCTTCTCGCAGGCATTGCTCTCAGCACCGTGCTGAGCACGGCTGCCTATGCGCAGGATCTGAAAATGGGCGTGATCGGTCCGATCACCGGCCCCAACGCTGCCTTCGGCAAGCAGCTCACCGATGGTGCCAACCAAGCCGTCGCTGACCTGAACGCCAAGGGTGGCATCCTGGGCCGCAAGATTGTCACGGTCGTGGGTGACGATGCCTCGCAGCCAGCCCAGGGCGTGTCGGTCGCCAACAAGCTGACGTCGGAAGGCGTCCGCCATGTGGTCGGCCCCTTCAACTCGGGTGTCATGCTGCCAACCTCGTCGGTCTATGCCGAGAACGGCGCGATCATGATCACCCCGTCGGCGACCAACCCGAAGATCACCGAGCGTGGCCTTTGGAACGTGTTCCGCACGTGCGGACGCGATGACCAGCAAGGTGCTGTCGCGGCAGCCTTCGTTGCCAAGAACTTCGCTGGCAAGAAGATCGCCATCGTCCATGACAAGACGCCTTATGGCCAGGGTCTTGCCGACGAAACCCGCAAGGCGATGAATGCCGCCAACATCAAGGAAGTGATGTATGAAGGCGTCAACGTCGGCGAGAAGGACTTCTCGGCCCTGATTACCAAGATCAAGGCCGCTGGCGTCGATCTCGTTTACTGGGGTGGCTTGCACACCGAGGGCGGCCTGATCGTGCGCCAGATGCGCGACCAGCAGGTCCGTGCTCCGATGATGTCGGGCGATGGTATCACTTCGTCCGAATTCGCTACCATCGCTGGTCCCGGTGCGGAAGGGACGCTGATGACCTACTCGCCGGATCCGCGCAAGCGTCCGGAAGCCAAGGATGCCGTAGCGGCCTTCAAGGCCAAGGGCATCGATCCTGAGGCCTACACGCTCTACAGCTACGCAGGCGTTCAGGTGTTTGCGCAGGCAGCCGAAGCCATCAAGTCGGTGGATTCGAAGAAGATGGCCGAATACATCAGCTCCGGCGTCACCTTCAAGACCGTTATCGGCGACCTGAAGTATGACAAGAAGGGCGACATCACCCGCCCTGACTACGTGATGTACACGTGGAAGAAGGTCGGCGACAAGATCACCTACGTCGAGGATTGATCTTGCGATAACCGTCTGAAAAGACAGATGAAACCGCCGGAGCGATCCGGCGGTTTTTTTATGCCTATCCCAGCCGCCCCAGTGCCGGAAATGTCTCCAGCAGCCAGTAGCTCGCGCTTGCGATGCCACCCGTAAGAAAGGCGATGCCCGTCAGCACCAGCAAGGCGCCCATCACCTTTTCGATCAAGCCCATATGGTCTTTCAAACGGCCCATGGCTCGCGTGAACGGCCCCATGAACAGTGCGGCCAGCAGGAATGGAATGCCCAGGCCGAGCGAATAGACCGCCAGCAGCCCCATGCCCTGCCCCACCGTTGCCTGCGCTCCGGCCACCGCCATCACCGATCCCAGCACAGGGCCGATGCAAGGCGTCCAGCCAAAGGCGAAGGCCAGCCCCATGAGGTAGGCACCCGCCAGGCTTGCTGGCCTGGTGACCTGGAACCGCGCCTCACGATAGAACAGCCCAATGCGGAAAACGCCGAGGAAATGCAGGCCCATTACGATGATGGCGATTCCCGCAACGGTCGCCAGGACATCGGAATGGCGTCGCAGCACGCCACCCAGCGATGAGGCACCCGCGCCAAGCAGGATGAACACCGTCGCAAAGCCCAGGACAAAGAGGCAGGAGGCCGCCAGCACGCGCGGATTGAAGCGCCGCTCACTTTCTGTGACTGCGGACACGCTGGTGCCCGCCATATAGGCGAGATACGGCGGCACCAGTGGCAGCACGCAGGGGCTGAGAAAGGACAGCAGTCCGGCAATCAAGACACCGGGGAAAGTGATATCGGGCATGGAACCTCGTTCAGCCCGAACCATGATCAAAGCCCTGATATCATGCAAGCCTTTGGCAACCAGCTCACCGCAACGTGTGCGGTGTGTTACACAAAGCGCACGCCCGCAGCAGACCCGTTTGACCAGACGAGGCGGGCTTTGTGAATCGCGCCTTGTGCCTCGATGCGCAGTTCGAATTCGTGTGGCAATGCCACCGGATCATTGAAGACAAGGCGTGCGCCGGTCTTCGAAATGTTTCTAACCATGCAATCCAGCGTCGAGCTTCCCAGATTGAACGCCAGACGGCCCTGGAGCAGACAGCGCTGGCGGACCGCAGACCGCTGCTCTCGCGCATCGCCTTGCAAAAGAACCTGCCCCAGCATGGTGGCCTCCGTCAGGCTGGCACACGCCGATATGGCGCAGTATACCCACCTAACACAACTATAAGTTGAAATTATTGATAAATTCTATTCACAACAGGTGTGATGCAAAAACAATGAGGGCACTCAGTGCAAGGTATGGTCTAGCGTATGGACGCGCGATGCAGCCGCAGTCTTGCGCGAATCTTCGTTGAGTTCCGCCATGAATTGCCCACGCGGAAACATGATGCCGACGGTATCGCCACGACGCCATACAACCTTTGCGGGCATCAGTGTCGTGCGATTGTCCAGAACGATTTCCAACTGATCCGGAATGTATGGCGCTTCGCCAAACTTCAGCAGCGCGCCATCCTCGGTGTGGTTTTTCAAGAGGCCGCTCAACGTGGAACTTCTGGCATTGAAGACGACTCGCGCGCCCAGAAGACAGCGGTTACGGGCTGATTTGCGACGCTCGACCATTGCTTTGATTTTCCCAATCCATACCCGCAAGACTGAGTTAATCAGCGACCATCAGAAGAGACAGTTTTACGTTTTGTTATGGTTAACGCAGACCCCGAGTTCAGGCATATGCCCGGTCGGCTCTGAACCCCGTTACATCGCAAAACGGCGTTTCTCCCGTTATCATCTCGGCCATCAGACGCCCGCTCACCGCAGCATTGGTCAGGCCGTGATGGGCATGGCCGAACAGGAACCACAGGCCCTTGTGGCGCGGAGCGGGCCCGATGACGGGCGTCATGTCGGGCAATACAGGACGACGTCCCAACCAGGGCGTCGCTTCGGCGCGACTTTCCAGCGGAAACAGCTCCTTTGCAAATGGCTCGCACCGATCGACCTGAACGGGCGTTGGCGGTGCGTCGCGGTCCGCGAACTCCGCACCGGTTGTCATGCGGATGCCCTTCGTCATGGCAGCAAGCGCAAAGCCGATATCGGAATCGATCACGGTGCGCGACAAGGTGGCATTGCCTCTGGCCTTGTAGTGCATGTGATAGCCGCGCTTCACGAAAAGCGGAATGGTGTAGCCAAGCGGCGCGAAGATATCTGCCGACCAGGGTCCGAGCGCCACGACAGCATCTGCCGCGAGGATAGGCCCTGCTGGCCCCGTAACTTGCCAATCGTTGCCGGACTTTGTCAGCGTTCGCGCATCCGCGTTGACGAACACACCACCGCGGCGCTTGAAGAGATCGGCATATCCCTGGGTGAGGGCCAGGGGATCGCGCAAAGACGAAGGATCCTTCCAGTGAAAGGCACCAGCTGCCTTCTCAACAGAAAGATGCGGCTCCAGTATCGCCAGCGCCTTGGCATCGACCAGTTCGTAATTCACGCCGAACTCGCGGTTGAGCCGCTCGGCGTCCTTGAGTGTCTTCTCGATGCTCGCAGGCTTGCGATACATCTGAATCCAGCCACCTGGGCGCAGCAGGTCCGAAATTCCGGCCTCTGCAGCCAGCACCTGATGCTCCTCCAAGCAATGCGCGAACAGCGGTCGGTTGGTGCGTATCGTCCGTTCGATCTTTTCGGGCGTGGCATTGCGCCAATACTTGAACAGGGGCGGTGCGATCTTCAGCAGGCTGGAGAGCTGATAATGCGCCTCTGTCTGGCCGTTTAACGCGTAGCGGATCAGTTTTCCAAGGCCGGATGGAAAGGCATAGGGCAGATAGGCCTCGCGCTGGATGAGACCGGCATTGCCATAAGAGGTTTCCTCGCCCGGCCCTCGCCGATCCACGAGGACAACGCTGCGCCCGCGCTTCTGCAGATGCAGCGCGGTCGCTACACCGACGATGCCCGCCCCCAGAACCACCACATCGCAGCGCATTGCCACTCCCAAAATAATACTGTTGCCCAGCAGACAAACTCGGTAAGTCAAGCCAGTCTTTCAAGCCTATGGTTTTTCCAAAAAGGTGTTGAAACAACGGTCTTTCGATCAAACAATAGTGAAAGCAACTGATCGGTGTTGGAAATTCTGACGAAACCTTTGGCCTGGGTTGGCCGTCACGGAACGCAGGGATTCGCACTCTCCATTTTTGTCGGCCTTGCACTGCCCCAGTTTGCGGCGGCAGCACGGCCCTTGCTGGCCGTCACCATTTTCATCTTCGTCATGCTGACCTTCGCACGGGCGGAAGAGCCCAAGGTGCGGGCGCTGTTCAAGGCACCCAAGCCATTGGTCCTAGCCAGCCTGTGGTTGATCATCGCGCCCGCCATCGTGATCACCACAATGCTGTCGGTGATCGGTCGCCACAACCTCGATCCCGGCCTGGTGCTTGGCCTGGCCGTAATGGGAGCTGCTCCGCCCATCATGTCCGCACCCGCTGTAGCCATGCTGCTGGGCCTGGAGCCGACGCTGCTGCTTACCGCCGTGCTGGTGACAACAGCGCTGGCACCGGTTGTCTCCCCCGTGCTGGTGGACCTGATCGCGGGTGCCGCCGTGCCGCTGGACCTTGGTGTTCTCATCCAGCGCCTGCTGCTGCTGATCGGCGGCGCGATCTTCGGTGCCTTCGTCCTGCGCATGGTGCTTGGAATGGAGCGCATCCGCGCGAACAAAGAGACATTCGATGGCATCGGCGTGATCATGTATTTCCTGTTCGCCATCGCCGCCATGGACGGGGTGATGGCAGCGGCGCTCTCCGACCCGTGGAAGGTGGCGCAGTTCCTGGGTTTTGCGTTTGCCATGGCAGCGCTTGGCTTCGCAGCGGCGTGGCTGATACTGAAACCCTTCAGCGCAGCAGATCGCTTCGTGCTGGGCTACGGCACATGCCAGCGCAACATGGGCCTTCTGATCGCGGCGCTTGGGGCGGCTGCGCCAAAGACAACGTTCCTGTTCTTTGCCCTGGCGCAGTTCCCGATCTACCTGATGCCGATGATCGTGAAGCCGCTGGCGAAGCGGTTTCGGGTGGACAAAGCGGACTGACAGTTGCCCTCCCCGGCCTTGGGGCTTACCACAACCCTCATGTCGCGCCCGATCATCATCTCGCCGTCCATCCTCTCCGCCGATTTCTCCGCACTGGGCGCAGATATCGAGGCCATTGACCGCGCGGGCTGCGACTGGGTGCATTGCGATGTGATGGACGGGCATTTCGTGCCCAATATTTCCTTTGGTCCAGATATTCTGAAATCCATCCGCTCCCGGACAAAGAAGTTCTTCGACGTGCATCTGATGATTGCGCCGGTCGACCTCTATATCGAAGCCTTTGCCAAGGCGGGCGCAGACCTGATCTCATTGCACGTGGAAGCTGGCCCCCATGCGCATCGCTCGCTCAAGCTGATCAAGAGCCTGGGCAAGAAGGCGGGCATCGTGCTCAACCCGCAGACCTCGGAAGCGGCCATCGAGCATCTGCTGCCCTTTGTCGATCTGGTGCTGGTGATGACCATTTCACCCGGCTTTGGCGGGCAGGCCTTCGAGCCCTCGATGCTGGAGAAAATCCGCCGCATCAACGCCATGATCGGTGACAGACCGATCGATCTGGAGATCGATGGGGGCTGCACTCCGGAGAACGCCGGCGCCATCGCCAAGGCTGGCGCCAATGTCCTGGTGGCCGGTTCAGCCGTGTTCAAGGGCGGACCCAAGGCTTATGCGGCCAACATCGCTGCGATCCGCCATGCGGCGGAAGATGCGGTTGGCATTCGTGTCTGATGCAGGCGGCAGGCGCAATGCGCTGTCCCAGGCCTTCGGGGTTTCGCTCTGCGTCGGGCTGGTCGCGGTTCTCACCGTCGCGCTGCGTATCTTGGCTTTCGAGGAAGCGGCGTCCGACCGCACCTTGCTGCTGCTGCTGATCGCGGCGGAAGGGGGCGTGGCGGCGACGCTGCCCGTGGCCGTGCTGGCGCTGTGGGTGACGGAGCGCTGGAACCGCGTGTTGCGTGCCTTGCTGGGCGGCTTTGCCGTTGCTGGCCTTTTCGTGCCGACCACGCTGTTTTTCTTCGCGCTCAAGATCCGCGTCATCGATGGCCGCATCGAGGCAGATGCTGTGACGGACATGCGGTTGGGCGAAATCTTCTGGTCGATGTTTGGCGCGATGGGCATGTTCACACCCACTGGCTTGCGCTATCTCGCGCCGTGGCCCGTCATGGCCGTTGGCATCGTGGCCGCCATCCTCTTTTATAGCTGGCCTCGATATGGCCTGCCTGAACACCCACGGAGTTTCCCCGCATGATCCCCCGCTATTCCCGCAAGGAGATGACCGCGATCTGGTCGCAGGCAACGAAATACAGAATCTGGTTCGAGATCGAGGCCCATGCCACCGATGCGCTGGCCGACCTTGGCGTCGTGCCCAAGTCCGCCGCCAAGGCGATCTGGGACAAGGGAAGCACGATTGCGTTCGACGATGCCGATGTGGAGCGCATCGACACCATCGAGCGCGAGGTGAAGCATGATGTCATCGCCTTTCTCACGCATGTGTCGGAAACCGTGGGACAGGAAGCCCGCTTCATGCACCAGGGCATGACCTCTTCCGATGTCCTCGACACGACGTTCGCGGTGCAGCTCGCCCGCGCCTCCGACCTGCTGCTTGCCGACATCGACGCCTTGCTGGTCGCCCTCAAGAAGCGGGCGCTCGAGCACAAGCTGACACCGACCATCGGGCGCTCGCATGGCATCCATGCGGAGCCGGTGACCTTCGGCCTGAAGCTGGCGCAGGCCTATGCGGAATTCGCCCGCAACCGCGAAAGGCTGGTGGCGGCGCGCAAGGACATCGCTACCTGCGCGGTGTCCGGTGCAGTCGGCACTTTCGCCAATATTGATCCCAAAGTGGAAGAGCATGTGGCGGCCAAGATGGGCCTGTCGGTGGAGCCTGTCTCGACCCAGGTGATCCCGCGCGACCGGCACGCCATGTATTTCGCAACGCTTGGTGTTATCGCGTCCTCCATCGAGCGCCTCGCCATCGAGATCCGTCACCTTCAGCGGACGGAAGTGCTTGAGGTGGAGGAGTATTTCGCGCCGGGCCAGAAGGGCTCATCCGCCATGCCTCACAAGCGCAACCCTGTACTGACCGAGAACCTGACGGGCCTCGCCCGCATGGTGCGGGCCTATGTGCTGCCCGCCATGGAGAACGTGGCGCTGTGGCACGAGCGCGATATCAGCCATTCCTCGGTGGAGCGCTATATCGGGCCGGATGCGACGATCACCCTCGACTTCGCCTTGTCGCGCCTCACCGGCGTGATCGAGAAGCTCCTCGTCTATCCCGCCAACATGCGCAAGAATCTGGACCGACTGGGCGGCCTGCACAATTCGCAGCGCGTGCTGCTGGCGCTGACCCAGGCTGGAGCCAGCCGCGAGGATTCCTACAGGCTGGTGCAGCGCAACGCCATGAAGACATGGGAGCGTGGCGCGGATTTTCTCACCGAACTGAAAGCCGATGCCGACGTGATGAAGCACCTGAAAGCGGAAGCGCTGGAAGCCATGTTCGACGAGGCTTATCACTTCAAGCATGTCGACACGATTTTCAGGCGGGTGTTCGGGTGAGGATCTCAGGACAATCGGAGAATCCGCATGAAGATCAGCGAAACCGACATCCTCATCATCCCGGGCTACACAGGCTCCGGCCCTGAGCACTGGCAGACGCGGTGGGAGCTGAGAATTGCAACCGCGCGGCGTGTGGAGCAGCGGGACTGGGCAAAACCGCATTTCAGCGAATGGCAGCAGGCTGTGGTCTCCGCCGTGAATGAAGCCACGCGGCCCGTGGTGCTGGTCGCGCATTCGCTGGGCGTGATCACCGTGGTTCATGCGGCGGCCATGCTTGACCCCGCGCGGGTGAAGGGTGCCTTTCTGGTGGCCCCGCCAGGCGAGACCTACATGGTGGAGCACGAGGACATCGACCTGAAATTCGCCGACGTACCGCGCGATCCCCTGCCCTTCCCCTCTGTGCTGGTGGCATCCCGGAATGATCCGTTCTGTCCCTATCTGGAGGCAGAGGAATGGGCCTATGCTTGGGGCGCAGCCTTCAGTGATTCCGGTGACTCAGGCCATATCAACACGGATTCAGGACACGGACCGTGGCCGGAGGGGCTGATGCGGTTCGCAGGGTTTCTGGCGAAGTTGTGAGGCGTTGGCTATTGATGAAAGAATACGCACGCGAATTGACGTTTGATGACTAAAGGTAGCTTGTGCTAACATATGATCAATAGTCCATTATCCATTCAGCCGATTCCCTACCAAGGCAGCAAACGGGCACTTGCGCCTCGCATATGCAGCTTGTTCCCCAAACGGATCGAAACACTATACGAGCCTTTCGCGGGCTCTGCGGCCGTCACGCTCTTTGCCGCCTCGCACGAGCTGGCCAATAATTTCGTCATCGGTGATATTTATCCGCCCCTCGTTGATCTTTGGGCACTCATCATCGACAATCCCAGTGAACTTTCGGAGCGCTATTCAGAGGTCTGGCACGGGCAGTTTGCGTCCGTTACGCATTTTAATGACAAGCGGACCGAGTTCAATGAAAGCCGAGACCCGGTCTTGCTGCTCTACCTCATTGCACGGTGCGTCAAGAATGCCGTACGCTTCAACCGGCATGGAAATTTCACTCAATCGGCCGACAAGCGCCGTACTGGCATGAAACCGGATCGCATGACGCGCACTGCATACGCGGTGAGCCGTCTTCTCAAAGGTCGCACGTCACTATTTTGTGGCGATTTCCGTGACTGCTCCAGAGACGTAGGGGTGAACGACCTCGTCTACATGGACCCGCCCTATCAGGGCACAACATACGGGTCAGACAAACGATATGCGGTAGGCCTCGAACGGGAGCGCCTCATTGATGCCCTCCACGATTTTGACGCGCGGCATGTGCCTTATATCCTCTCCTATGACGGTCAGATGGGCGAAAAGACCTACGGCGAGCCTTTGCCTGACACCATCGACGCGGATCATCTGGCAATTCATGCGGGACGCTCCTCTCAAGCCACCATCAGCGGGCGCAACGATGAAACAGTCGAAAGCCTGTATGTGTCGCGGTCACTCAATGCAGGCGCTGTGAATATCTACAAGCCACGCGCCTTGCAGGAAACGCTATTCGCCTAAGCGGCCTTTGATGTAGGCGGCAAACTCGATGCCGCTCGCCTTCGCCGCACATTCCAGACGCTCATAGGCTGCGATCTCGTCCCCCACCCAGACAAGCTCAACGCGGCGGGCCGGTGTTTCGGCAATGTGCGAATAGGCTTCTGGCGAGGCCCAAAAACATGCTCTGCATAGCGCAGGATCATGCTTCGTCTGGAAGTTGTCACAATGCTCACACGACCAGCTTTTCGCACGGTTCGATGAAGCGTCCAGTAACATGAAATCGTGTGGATCAAGCGGGCCGCATTCGTTTCCAGCGATTTCGTAGGGCACGCGGTGGTCGATCTGCAAATAGCGCTCGTCCAGCGGCTGTCTCGTGATTGTGTCGCGCGAACCATACAGGGTGATCAACTGCTGCTTGAACTGCTTGGAAAATGCCTTGCGGCCACCCAAGCGTCCCGCCTTGATCTTCGATGTATCATCAAAAGTATATGCACCCATGCGGCGGCCAGTCTTGGGGCTGATCACGTTATGCGTGATGAGCGGAATTCCATTTTCCCGCACATCACGAATGGCGCGAGGCGGGTGATCGTAGCCGTAAAGGTCGCTCAATTCCTCGTTGGTGATGATTCCATGCTGAAGAATGTGATCAATCACAGTGCGTGGACGTTTCGCATCAACACTGCGACACAGGGCAAGCATGGCCTCGTCCAGGGATGCGGCGTGCGTCTTTGGAATGTCTTTTAATTCACTCATGCGCCGGAGCCTGCAATAGCTCTTCCGGCTTTGTCTCAAGGACGACTGCCAAAGCTTCAAGCGTGGACAAGGTGATGTTGCGTTCGCTGCGCTCAACCGAGCCAATATAGGTCCGGTGGAAGCCACTCAACGCGGCTAGCTGCTCTTGCGACAATCCAAGCCGCAAACGTTTGTCCTTTACGTTCGCAGCAACGATAGACTGAAGCACTCGGTCTGATTTTCTTGCTTTGTCCATCACTTGATCTGGCACCAAAAGACGACTCTGGGTCTACAGACTTTGAATAGAGTTCTGCGGGCTTTGCTTCACTCGCGCACGAGGTCGGGTGTTGTCCAGCAGCCAACGCCGACCCACTCCTCGCTCCCTTGACCGCCTCTCATGCAGAGTGTTCAAGCGCACAGTCCTCATTCCCTCTCCCGAGCACCCCCATGCGCATCATCGACATTGCCGAGGTCACCAAGCCGATCGCGTCGCCCATCCGCAACGCCTATATCGACTTCTCGAAAATGACGGCGAGCCTTGTTGCGGTTGTGACCAACATTGTGCGGGATGGTCGGCGCGTTGTTGGTTACGGCTTCAACTCCAATGGTCGGTACGGCCAGGGCGGGTTGATCCGGGAGCGCTTCCGCGACCGCGTGCTGGAGGCGGAACCTGCCAGCCTGCTCACCGACGCGGGCGACAATCTCGATCCGCAGCGTATCTGGGCGGCGATGATGCGCAACGAGAAGCCCGGTGGCCATGGCGAGCGTTCGGTTGCCGTTGGCACCATCGACATGGCGGTATGGGACGCTGTCGCCAAGATCGCGGGCAAGCCCCTGTTCCGAATGCTGGCGCAGATGAAGGGCCGCGAGGCTGACCCCCGCGTTTTCGTCTATGCGGCGGGCGGCTATTATTACCCCGGCAAGGACGATACGCAGCTCTGCGCCGAGATGCGGAGCTATCTCGATCGGGGCTACACGGTCGTGAAGATGAAGATTGGCGGCGCATCGCTGGCCGAGGATCAGCGGCGCATCGAGGCGGTGCTGAAGGAGATTGGCAGCCAGGCGCAACTCGCGGTCGATGCCAATGGGCGCTTCGACCTCGAAACCGGCATCGCCTACGCCAAGATGCTGCGAGAGTATCCGCTGTTCTGGTATGAAGAGATCGGTGATCCGCTGGATTATGCCTTGCAGGCTGCAATGAGTGAATTCTATCCCGGCCCCATGGCAACGGGCGAAAACCTGTTTTCCCACCAGGACGCGCGCAACCTCATTCGTCATGGTGGGATGCGGCCAGACCGCGACTGGCTGCAATTCGATTGCGCCCTCTCGTATGGCCTCGTGGAATATCTGCGCACACTGGAGATGCTCCAACAGCATGGCTGGTCGCCCAAGCGCTGCATCCCGCATGGCGGACACCAGATGTCGCTCAACATCGCGGCGGGCCTCGGGCTGGGCGGCAACGAGAGCTACCCCGACCTGTTCCAGCCCTATGGCGGCTTTCCAGACGGCGTGAAGGTGATGGACGGACACATCACCATGCCCGAACTGCCGGGCATCGGCTTCGAGGGCAAGAGCGACCTGATCACGGTGATGCGGGCGCTGGCGGAGTAGCCAGAAAAAAGCCGCCCCGGAAGGACGGCTTTTGACCATTCTGGACGTTCTGCCCGTGGATCAGCGCGAGTAAAACTCGACCACCAGGTTGGGTTCCATCTGGGTTGGATACGGCACCTCGGCGAGGCCGGGGCGGCGTGTCAGACGGGCGGCCATCTTGCCGTGGTCGACTTCCATGAAGTCCGGCACGTCGCGCTCGGCCAACTGGCTTGCAACCACGACGAACTCGAGCTGGCGGGACGCATCCTTCACGGACACGACATCACCTGGCTTGACCTGATAGGATGCGATGTTCACCTTCACGCCGTTCACCTGCACATGGCCGTGGTTGACGAACTGGCGGGCCGCGAACACCGTCGCCACGAACTTGGCGCGATAGACCACGGTGTCGAGGCGGCCTTCGAGCAGGCCGATGAGGTTCTCACCCGAATCGCCCTGCATCCGCACGGCTTCATGGTAGTAACTGCGGAACTGCTTCTCGGAGATAGAACCGTAGTAGCCCTTGAGCTTCTGCTTGGCCTTGAGCTGCGTGCCGAAGTCGGAAAGCTTGCCCTTGCGGCGCTGTCCATGCTGGCCGGGGCCGTATTCACGCTTGTTGACTGGGGACTTTGGACGGCCCCAGATGTTCTGGCCCATCCGGCGGTCGATCTTGTATTTCGCTTGTGCGCGCTTGGTCATCGCTGTTCCTCGAAAGAACGGTGTGCAGAAAGCCAATGGAAAACCACTGGCGGGTGAGGAACGCGCCCTCCTCTGGGATCTTGCGAC
>JANNEO010000042.1:0-30784 GCA_031378805.1 Hyphomicrobiales bacterium | reverse complement strand
GCGTGTGCCAGGTGGCAATGCGCCATCAAGATACTTGCCAGTCAGGAAGCCCTGCGCCAGCGGTGAGTAGGCCAGCAAACCCACCTGCTCGCGCATGAAAATCTCGGCCATCGCCGTCTCGTTCGTGCGGTTGATCAGGTTGTAGGCGTTCTGGACCGACGCCACGCGAGCCAAGCCCTTGATCTCCGCGTGCTTGAGAAAGCTCATGGTGCCCCAGGCGCTTTCGTTCGAAAGGCCGATGTGGCGGATCTTGCCCGATGTGACGAGAGCGGTCAGCGCCTCGAGCGTGACGTCGATCGGAATCTCGTCATCCGCCTGCTGGTGTTGATACACCGTCGGGTTGGAACCCCAGACGATGGGTCGATCCGGCCAGTGCAACTGATAAAGGTCGATGTAGTCGGTCTGCAGGCGCTGCAGGCTCTTGTCGACGGCTTCGACGAGATGCGCCTTGCTCAGGCGTCCCAGCGCCCCACCATCACGAAACCAGTTCATGTCCGTGCGACCAACGGCCTTGGATGCCAGAATCACCTTGTCGCGCTTGCCGCGCGATTTGATCCAGGTCCCGATCACGCGCTCCGTCGATCCGGTTGTCTCCCGTGTCGGCGGGATCGAATAAAGCTCCGCCGTGTCCCAGAAGTTCACGCCCTGATCGAGCGCGTAATCCATCTGCTCGTGGCCCTCGGCTTCTGTGTTCTGCTGCCCCCAGGTCATGGTGCCAAGGCAGATCAGGCTGACATCAAGGTCAGTGCGGCCAAGTTTGCGATATTTCATGATGGTGTCCGGGAAGGGCTATGCGGATGACTGCTGCGGCTGATAGCCCAAGCGCTACCGGCCTGAAAGCTTTTTGACTGCAGTCTCCACCACCGGGGAAATGCGCCTGACGATTTCCTCGATGCCTTCCGCAGTCGGGTGGATGCCATCGGGCTGGTTCAGCCAGGGTTGTCCGGCCACGCCGTCGAGGAAAAACGGATAGAGCGGCACGCCATGCTTCTCGGCCAGTCGCATGTAGAGACCGTTGAAAGCCTTCGCATAATCAGGCCCATTGTTGGGTGGAGCCAGCATCCCGGCGAGGATTGCGACCATGCCGCGCTCCTTCAGGCGGGTCAGGATGGCATCGAGTGCCGCCTCTGTGATGCGCGGATCGATGCCGCGAAGTGCATCATTCGCGCCAAGCTCAACGATCACGAGATCGGTGCCATCCGCGATGGACCAGTCGATCCGGTCCTTGCCCGCCGTGGCTGTGTCGCCTGAGACAGCGGCGTTCTCGACCGCCACATTGAGGCCGTTGGCTTTCAGCACACGTTCCAGAACAGACGGAAAGGCCGCCCGCGCGGGAAGATTGTAGCCCGCCGACAGGCTGTCGCCAAAAGCAGCGATGCGCACGGTTTTTGATTGCGCGAAAGCCGATAGCGGCAGCGAACTGGCAACCATGAGGACCGGGAGGGTGAGGCAAAAGCGCCGATTGGCTATGAAAATGTCCATGTCTGTCTTATCTCGGTCTCAATCTGCTGTTTCGCAAGGGTCCACCATTGACCCGCAACCCTTCCGGCAAATACTCCCATGCTCGATCGAACCAGTCCTCCCGCCATCGTGCTGGACAATGTCCACCTCAGCCTCGGGCATGGACCGTCGCGGGTGCATATCCTCAAGGGCATCGATCTGGCGATCAACAAGGGCGAGGCCGTGGGTCTCGTCGGGCCTTCAGGCTCCGGCAAATCCACGCTGCTGATGACGCTGGCAGGGCTGGAGCGAGCAGATCAGGGCAAGGTGATCATCGATGGGCAAGATCTGGGTGTCCTGAACGAGGATGGCCTGGCGCGTTTCAGGGGGCGGCGCATTGGCATCGTGTTCCAGTCGTTTCACCTCATCCCGACCATGACCGCACTGGAGAATGTCGCAGTGCCGCTGGAGTTGGGCGGCATGGACTCCGCCTTTGACCGGGCACGGCAGGAATTGAACTCCGTTGGCCTTGGCGACCGACTCTCGCATTATCCCGGCCAGCTCTCGGGTGGGGAGCAGCAGCGCGTGGCGCTTGCCCGGGCCTTGGCGCCCGACCCGGCCATCCTGATCGCGGACGAACCCACGGGCAATCTCGACGAGACCACGGGCGGCCAGATCGTCGACCTGCTGTTCAAGCTGAAGAACGAGCGTGGCGCGACACTGGTGCTGGTGACGCATGATCTGAGCCTCGCCCGCAAATGCGACCGCATGGTCCGCATTCGCTCCGGCCTGATCGAAGCCGATGGGGTGGCGGCATGAACACCATGCCGCTCGCCCGCGCCTTCACGCTGATCTGGCGCTTCGCCTTGCGTGATCTGCGCGGTGGCATCCGCGGCTTCGGCATTTTCATTGCCTGCATTGCCATCGGGGTGGCAGCGATCACCGCTGTCGCCGTGGTTTCACGTGGCCTGACGGACAGTCTGGCACGTGAGGGCAGGGTGATCCTGGGTGCCGATGCCGCCTTCGTTACGCTGCAAAGAGAAGCGAGCGATGCCGAGCGGCAGTGGCTCGATCGGCAGGGCCACGTCACACCTGTCGCCTATCTGCGAGCAATGGTCCGGGCCGAGGACGGCAATTCGGTCCTGGTCGAGGGCAAGTCGGTGGATGCGTCCTGGCCCATGCATGGAAAAGCTGTGCTCTCGCCTGATCAGCCGGTGGCTGGGTTGCTGGCGGAGCGTGACGGCGTGTTCGGGGCGGCGGCGGACCCGCTGCTGTTTGCCCGATTGAATCTGAAGATTGGCGATATCGTGACGGTCGGTGGACGTCGTTTCGCGTTGCGGGCGGAGCTGTTGAGTGAGCCGGACAAGCTCGCAGGTGGCGTCGGCTTCGGCCCGCGCCTGCTGATCCTGGAAGAGGGCTTGCGGGCGTCGGGCTTGCTGCAACCCGGCAGTCTCGTGCGCTGGAGTTATCGCATCACCCTGCCTGGAACACCGGAAGAGCGCGCCGTGGAGGCTGTAATCGCCGATTCCAAACAGCGCTTTCCGGAAGCAGGCTGGGAGGTCCGCAGCCGCATGAATGCCTCGCCGCAATTCTCGCGGCAAATCGACCGCTTCACGCAATTCCTGACACTGATCGGCCTGACGGCGCTCATGGTGGGCGGCGTGGGCGTCGCCAATGCCACGCAAGGCTTCGTCGATCGCAAGCGGCCGGACCTGGCGACCCTGAAGAGCCTTGGTGCCACGGGCGGGTTTGTTTTCGCTTTGACCCTGACCGAAGTGCTGGTGCTGGCGCTGGCGGGTTCGCTTATCGGGCTTCTCATCGGTTCCGTCATCCCTCCGTTTCTGCTGACGCTGTTTGGTCATCTTCTGCCACTGCCGCTGAGCATGGCGATCTATCCTTCGGAATTGGCACGTGGCGTCGCCTACGGATTGCTCACTACGCTCGCCTTTTCGGTCTGGCCGCTGGGTCGTGCCCATGATGTACCCGTTTCCGGCCTCTTTCGTGATGCCATCGATCAGGATGGGCGATTGCCCCGCTGGCGCTACATCATCCTCACATTGCTGGCCGTCACGGCACTGGTTGCGCTGGCTGTCGCATTTGCCTGGGACCGGCGGATTGCGATGATTTACGTGGCCTCAGCAGCCGCCGCCTTCGCGGCTCTGCGCTTCGTTGGCCTGGCGGTCATGGATATCGCCCGACGCCTGCCACGCCCGAAGCAGGCAGAAGCCCGGCTGGCCCTGGCGAACATCCATCGGCCCGGCGCGCTGACCCCATCGGTCACACTTTCGCTTGGTCTTGGCCTGACATTGCTCGTGGCTCTGGGCCTGATCGACACCAACCTGCGCAAGGCGCTGACCGCCACTTTGCCGGAAAAAGCGCCAAGCTTTTTCTTTATTGATATTCCCAATGTCGAAACCGGGCGCTTCGATGCCTTTCTTCGCACGGCGGCCAAGGACAGCACCATCGACCGCGTGCCAATGATGCGGGGGCGCATTGTCGCCATCAAGGGAACACCTGCCGAAGCCTACAGGGCGAACGAGAATGCGGCCTGGGTACTGGAAGGCGACAGAGGCATCACCTATTCGGATTCGGTGCCACTCAACAGCCGCATCATCACGGGAGAGTGGTGGACCGATGGCTATCGGGGTCGGCCTCTCGTCTCCATGACGCGCGATATCGCCGATGGTCTGGCGCTCAAGGTGGGCGACGAAATCACGGTCAATGTGCTTGGCCGCAACATCACTGCGCAACTTGCCAGCGTGCGGCAGGTGGAATGGCGTACGGTTGGTATCAACTTCGTCATGGTGTTCTCACCCAATACTTTCGCGGGAGCACCCCATACCCATCTCGCCACGCTCTCGTTTGCGCAGGCACCTGATGGTGCCCAGGAGGCAAAGCTCGCCCGCGATGTCGCTTTGGCCTTTCCAGCAGTGTCGTCAGTGCGGGTCCGTGATGTCCTTCAGGCCGCCAGCGATCTTGTGGGGCAGATCACGCTTGCCATGCGCGGTGCCAGCGTTGTGGCGCTTGTGTCGAGCATTCTGGTGCTGGCGGGCGCACTGGCTTCGGGCCGGGCTGCCCGAATCAAGGATGCCGTGGTGATGAAGACGCTGGGAGCAACACGGCGGCAGCTGTTTCTCGCCTATCTCATGGAATATGGCATTCTCGGTTTGATTACCGCAGCTTTTGGCTTGGCGGCCGGCATCGCTGCTGCCTATGGTATTATCACCAACGTGATGCGCTTGCCCTTCGCCATGGATTGGACAGTTGCAGCAACGTCGATTACAATTGCTCTCCTTGTCACTGTTATACTTGGATTGATTGGTACGTGGCGTATTCTTGGGCAAAAACCTGCGCCATACTTGCGCGAACTCTAGTGTTATAACTCAAAGGATGCAAACAGCTCCGGGCGGCATTATACATTTGTTGCTTGTGTGATAGTGTGAAAACTGAGGAATTAACGCTGTCGTCAACATGCCCCCTTGTTAAATTTCGCGGCATGTCCCATATTCTGCCGTAATCGGTGTGAATTATCCGAGAAGCTTGGAAAAGCGGCCCCAGAGGCCAAGGAGAGGTTTTCCGATGTCCAATTACGAACCCAATGCCTACGGCCAGTACGGCTCCGGCGTTGCCGGAACCAATCAACTTGCCATTGATCAGGGCCTGCGGTCCTACATGCTCGGCATCTACAACCATATGTCGATCGGCCTCGCCATCACGGCGCTGGTGGCGATCGGCGTGGCAATGATGGCTATGACCGGCGATGTAGGCTCGGCCGCAAAGAACGCCCAGGGCGCTGCCATGCGTCTGGCGGGCGAAAGCCGTTACCTCACATCGTTCGGTGCGCTGCTCTACGCCAGCCCATTGAAGTGGGTGATCATGCTTGCTCCGCTGGCATTCATCCTCGTGCTGTCATGGCGCTTTGACAAGATGAGCTACACTGCACTCATGGGCACCTTCTGGGCCTTTGCTGCGGTCATGGGCCTGTCCATGGGGTCGGTCTTCCTGATCTACAAGCTCGGTTCGGTCGGCCAGGTGTTCTTCATCACGGCTGCCGCATTCGGTGGGCTTAGCCTCGTCGGCTACACCACGAAGAAGGATTTGTCCGGCATGGGCAAGTTCCTGATGATGGGTCTTCTTGGTCTCATCATTGCCAGCGTTGTGCAGATCTTCATGAAGGCACCTGCCCTGCAGTTCGCCATTAACGTGATCGGCGTGCTGATCTTCGCAGGCCTCACAGCCTACGACACGCAGCGCCTGAAGGAAGAGTATTACTATGTTGCGGGTGACGCGGCGATGGCGGGCAAAGCCTCGATCAGCGGCGCTCTCTCGCTCTACCTCAACTTCATCAACATGTTCCAGATGCTGCTGTCGCTCTTCGGCAACAAAGAGTGATCCTCGCCTGGACCTAACGAAAAGCCCCGGGAAACCGGGGCTTTTTTTATGCCTGATGCGCCGGCCGTCTGATCGCGGATCAGCCTGCTTTCAGCAGTGGTTCGTGCGGCGTGGTCTCGCCATTCACGGTCGCCAGACCGCAGTATTCGCCCTGCAGGAAGGTGACGCCCCACTCCGCCAGAAGATTGGCCGTCTCTTCGTCCTGCACCCATTCGGCCACTGTCTGCACGCCCAGGTGGCCGGCCAGGTCCATCAGGGTCCGCACGAAGAAGCGATCATCTGTTGATCGTGCCAGGTTCTGGATGAACACGCCGTCGAGTTTCAGGATATCAACCGGCAGTGCCCGCAGGCTGCGGAAAGAGGTATGACCCGAGCCGAAGTCGTCGATGGCCACGCGCACGCCCAGACCACGGATGGTCTGGACGATGGCTGCGGTCGCATCGATATCAGCCATTGCCGCAGTTTCGGTGATTTCGATGATCAGGCGGTCGGCGACACCGGGATGCGCCGCCACATGCGCCTTGAGACCGTCCATCCATTCCTGTGTCACGGCGGTACGCATCGAGACATTCACCGACAGGCGCTGCAACGCATTTACAATCAGCCAGTCCACCGCCAGTTCCAGCACGCGCGCATCGACGAATTTCACCAGGCCGAAGCGTTCTGCCGCAGGGATGATGGCGCTTGCACCCAGCAGGCTGCCATCCTCGGCCCGCACGCGCACCAGAGCCTCGTGGAACTGCAGCACACGGGTCTTGGCGCACAGCACTGGCTCCAGCGCCATGATGACGCGCCGCTCATTCAGGGCCCGGATCACGTCATCCGACGCAGAAAGATTGCGGCGGCGAGCCTCGTCCCTCGATACATTGGTGCAATACGCCACGTAGTCCGGCGTCAGCGTGGAACGCGCCTCCGTCAAGGCTTCCTCGGCATGACGGATCAGCGTGATCGGATCCTGGCCATCCTTGGGTGACACGACAGCACCGATTTGCAGGCTGACGGCGATGGGTCCGGCGGCTGTCCGGATCGGTTCCCCTGACACTGCGGCGCGCAATCGTCCCGCTGCTTCCTGCGGATCGTCGCCATTGAACGCAGTGAGGTACACGCCAAGCTTGGTGCCAGAGAAGCGCACGAACCGGTCCTTGCCACGGATGGCCCCATGGATACGGGCCGAGACCCCGGCGATCACTTCATCCGCGGCCTCGAAGCCATAGGTCGTGTTGACGAAGGCCAGGTCGTGGATGCTGATCAGCAGGAGAACCGAAGACTTGGCCTTTTCCTTTGCCTTGGCCAGATCATCGGTCATGAGGCGTATGAACGGCGCCCGCAGCAGCCCGCCCGTCAACTCGTCGAATTTGCTGGAGGCGATCTCGCGGCGCTCGGACTCGCTTGGTCCCTCGACACGGCGCACAACGCCATGGGCGGCGGCGGGGCGGCCATCGGCACCGGCGAACCAGCGGCCCGTGTCATCGAACCACAGCAGTGGCCCCCGTCCGTTCTGGATGGCGAAGGTCAGGCGATAAGGCACTCCGCCGCCCGAATCCTGGCCTTCGCAGAGCAGGATCGCTTCCGAGCGTGTGGTGGGGCTGATGGGATCGACCAGCTTGTTGAAGCATGACCCGGTGGCAAGGCGCTCGATCTCGCCCATGCCGAACAAGGCCAAGGCATTGCCGCTCCAGGAGATGCCGTCGGAGCCGATATCCCAGTCATAGACAGCCTCGCCGATCGACGAGAGGATTGCCCGCGGATCGATCTGCGCAGGCGGGATGGCCGTAAGGGTTTCGCCCATGGGCACCGCATCTGTCCGATTGTCTGTTTGCCGATCCATTCCAGCCACTTTGCCCCGCACGAGTCGGATGGCGGAGCCTTCCGGAACGGCATTCTTCGTGCAGTAGGGCTGAAATGCGTAAATATTCCCTCAAGAAACGGCATCGCATTTGCAATTATGCAGGGAGAAACAAATGGATTGTTTCATTCTGGCACAAGAGTGATGCGAGACGAAATGCGCGAACAATACAAGCCAATTGAAATGTCCCGAAGTCTGACACCCGTGACATCAAGTCGGGATGGCGGGGAGTCGCGCGCCCGCGCCAATTTCAGAACCGTCGCCCGACCGGACGCGGCCTTTCTGTCGCAACTGCTTGCTGTCAGGCACGGCACACCGGAATATCGTGAAAAGAGGCGTGCAGAGCCTGCAAGGGCTGTTGCAGCCTATGGCGCATTGCAGGGGCTAGCCAGAACAGTCATCGCCTGCAACAGCCACTCCAGCGGCATCGCTGCCTGAGGGCATTGTTGCCGACGGCAACAAAAAACCGACCTTTCGGTCGGCTTTTCAATCTCAGCGATGGGTAAGGATCAGGCTTCCGTCTTGACCTTCAGCACCTGACGGCCCCGGTACATGCCGGTTTTCAGGTCGATGTGGTGCGGACGGCGCAGCTCGCCCGAGTTCTTGTCTTCCACATAGGTGGGAGCCGAAAGCGCATCATGCGAACGGCGGAAACCACGCTTCATGCGCGAAGTCTTGCGTTTTGGAACGGCCATTGTTTTTCTCCTGCTCCGTAATGCCAAAGCGCACACGGACGGCTCAAATGAAACTGAAGGCGCTCGTTAGTGGAAAAACAGCGACTTGGCTAGGGTAAAAACTCACAAACGGAGAAGCGCAGTGGTCCTGAGCAGCAGCACACATCCCCCCGAACGTCAGACAGACGGATCGCTGGTGTCGCCTAGAGCATGACGTTGTTAGACGGAACCACTGCGACAGAGTCCATTTGGTCCGGTTTTCCAAAGGGTGACGCGGGCGATCTGGTTGATCGGCCAAGGAGCTGTTTGGAAAATCCGGGCCAAATGGGCCTGTCCCGTTCGGGTTGCGCTGGGAAGAGCGCCCTGTTCGATCCGCACCTCGACCGATCAACCAGATCGCTCTTGGTTCGCATCGAACAGGATCGCCTCATCCCAGCTGCAACGCAGTTGCTTCCGTCTAACAACGTCATGCTCTGGGATCAGGCTCAGGCCGCTTGCGCCTTTTTCAACAGCGCGATCAGCTCTTTCTGCATCATTTCATTGCCTGCCAGGACATCGCCGGTTTCCATAAACCCGGCATTGCCGACCACGTCGCTGACATAGCCGCCCGCCTCCCGCACCAGCACGGCACCCGCCGCGATGTCCCACGTGCTCAGCTTGCGCTCCCAATAGATATCGAAGCGGCCGGCCGCGACATAGGCAAGATCGAGCGCAGCCGCACCGTAGCGGCGCATACCTGCCGCATGAGCCATGACATGTGCCGATTCCCGCAGGAAAAGCGCGTGGTCGCCCCGCCCGATATGCGGCATCCCGCACACCACGACTGCTTCGTTGATGTTGGTACGCTGCGCCACACGCAAACGCTGGTTGTTGAGATACGCACCCTGGCCCTTTTCGGCCATGAACATCTCGTCGGTGATCGGATTGTAGACAAGCCCCGCCACCAGCTGGCCATCGCGCTCGAGGCCGATGGAAATAGCGAAATGCGGGATGCCATGTAGGAAGTTGGTGGTGCCATCCAACGGGTCGATATGCCAGACATGCGTTCTGTCCTTGCCCTCGACGCTGCCTGTCTCTTCCATCATGAAGCTGTAGCCGGGACGCGCCTTCAGGAGTTCCTCGAACAGCACTTTCTCTGATTTCTTGTCGGCGGCCGACACGAAATCCGCCGGTCCCTTCCGCGAAACCTGCAACAGCGCCACCTCGCCGAAGTCGCGCTTCAGCCCGCGGGCCGCCTTTACGGCAGCGGCAGTCATGACATTCATCAGCGGGGTGCGGATCATCGTGGGCTCATCGAGAGGAGAAATAGCGGGAGCGCTCGGGCAACAAGGCCACAAGGCGCAGTGTCTCCTGCTCCTCTTGGCAGATGGGGTCAAGCATTCCTGGCAGTGTGAAGGCTCATCATCATAAATATGACAATATTCCTATATAGCCGCCATCGTATCAGTGGCTAGTATGAGGATGGTGGAGATGATCGATCGGGAATTTTTCTTCCAACGCATCACCAGGACAATTCTTCTAGGTGCAATACGCCCGCAGCAGCGCAGCGGCTTCATGCTCCTTCTCGATCGTTGGGAGAAGACCCGCAATGGCGAGGGCGACCGTCGCCAGCTCGCCTATATCCTCGCCACAGCATGGCACGAGACCGCCGCCACCATGCAGCCCATCCGCGAGCGCGGCGGCAAGGCATATTTCCTGAAGCAATATGATGTTGCCGGGCAACGTCCCGCCCTGGCCCGCAGCAATGGCAACACACAGCCTGGCGACGGCGCACGCTATTGTGGACGTGGCTATGTCCAGCTGACGTGGAAGAACAACTACCGTCGCATCGGTGCGTTGATCGGCGTGGACCTCGTGGGTGATCCTGACAGGGCGCTGGAACCGGAAATCGCCGCAACCATCCTCATCAGGGGCATGGAGCAGGGCTGGTTCACCGGACGCGAGCTGTCCCACTATTTCAGCGGCTCCAGAGCGGAGTGGGTTCAGGCCCGGCGCATCGTCAATAGCCTCGATCAGGCCGCGTTGATCGCTGACTATGCACGCCGGATTCTGGCGGCAATGCGGGAGAGTGAGCAGGACAGTCAGCAGGGCAGTCAGCAGGGCAGCGCAACCAGCGCGACACCTCGTCTCAGCGCTTCAAGGCCTTCGCCGCGTCCCTCACCCGTGCGGCAACCGCGTCGGGTGATCCGCTGAACACCCATTCCCCCAGCGCCACGAACTCGATGCCGGTTGCGGCCAGCGCCCCGACCATTTCTGGCGAAGCAGCATAGCCCACGCAGGGCGTTGTGAAGACTTCCGCCCACCACTGGCAGCGCTCGATCACTTGATCAGCAGGCGGTACCGTGCCATCGGCGCGTGGTTCACCAAACATCACGTAATCGACGCCGTCCTCCCCTGCCGTCATGGCAACGTCCTTGGACCGCAGGCCGCCGGTACCCACGATGCGGTCGGGCCTCAGGGCCAGAAGTGCATCCTTGGTCGCGGCCGGATCGCCGACATGCACGCCATCCGCGCCCCATCGCGCGACTTCGCGCAGATCGGCTGGCGGATCGATGAGGACAGCCACCCCCTTGTCCTGCACCACAAGGGCCAACAACTGGATGATGCATTGTGCATCATGTGCGGCCGCAACGCGCACATGCACCGAGGCAATGGCACCTGCGCCAATCGCCGCTTCGAGCAGCGGGCGGAAAGCGGTGACATCCGTGATTGGCGGCGTGATCAGTGCAAGGCGTGTGTCATCGGCCATGATGGACTAATCAAGCCGCTCTTTGCGCGGCAAATGTCGGGTCGAGATCGCCCTTGGCGTAGCGCTTCGCCATTTCGGCGGTGGTCAGCACGCGCTTGATCTTGCTGGCCTGGCCCGCTGTGTTGAACTCCTGCAGACGCTGTTTGCACAGCTTCTGCATCGCTTCCATGGCTGGCTTGAGGTACTTGCGGGGGTCAAATTCGCCGGGGTGCTCGGCCAGAATCTTGCGGATCTGCCCAGTCATGGCCATGCGGTTATCGGTGTCGATGTTGATCTTGCGCACGCCGTGCTTGATGCCGCGCTGAATCTCCTCCACCGGCACCCCCCAGGTCTGTGGCATCTTGCCGCCATACTGGTTGATCACGTCCTGCAGATCTTGCGGCACCGAGGATGAGCCGTGCATGACAAGATGCATGTTGGGCAGCTTGGCGTGAATGTCCTCGATGATGTTCATGGCCAGAATGGCACCATCCGGCTTGCGCGAGAACTTGTAGGCACCGTGCGACGTGCCCATGGCGATGGCGAGCGCGTCGACCTTGGTCTCGGCCACGAATTTCACGGCCTCGTCCGGGTTTGTCAGCAGCTGGTCGTGGCTGAGCTTGCCCTCGGCGCCATGGCCATCCTCGGCTTCGCCCATGCCGCTCTCGAGACTGCCCAGCACGCCCAATTCACCCTCTACCGAGATGCCGCCGAGATGCGACATGTCGACAACAGCCTTGGTGACGCCGACATTGTAGTCCCAGTCACCCGGCGTCTTGCCGTCGGCCCTCAGCGAGCCGTCCATCATGACGGAGGTGAAGCCAGCCTGGATCGCGGTCATGCAGGTCGCGGGTTCGTTGCCATGGTCGAGATGCACGCAGACCGGGATATGCGGATAGATTTCGGTCACGGCATCCATCATATGCTTGAGCATGATGTCGTTGGCATAGCTGCGCGCGCCCCGCGAGGCCTGGATGATCACAGGCGCATCCACCTCATGCGCGGCCGCCATGATCGCCAGCGCCTGCTCCATGTTGTTGATGTTGAAAGCGGGCACACCGTAGCGATGCTCTGCGGCATGATCGAGAAGCTGGCGGAGCGTGATGCGGGACATGGGTTTCCTCAAGGCGCGGAAATGAGTCGATGGCTGCGATATAGCGCGGCTGCGCGATGGGGAAAAGCAGACTTCAGGTGAATGGTGTATGAGCGGGCAAGCGTGATGAGGCGCAAACCGCAGCCATTCGGTCCTGTGTCAGCTCCGGTTGGCTTCCAGCGCCTCGACACGCTCCACGACAGCCGCCATCTGCTCGGCGAAATCGCCCGCCATCGCGGTGCCGATCACCAACATGCCAGCGGTATCGCGGCGCTGCTTGCAGCTGATTTCTTCGATCCGATCAAGGCGCTCTTCAACCGACCTGCGAAACAAAGAGGTTTCCTCCCGCAGCTTGATCAAAATCTGGAGCGTTGCAACCTGCACATTCTCACTCATAACTGAGATAACAGCATTAAACTCAACGCATCGGTAATCTCTCGAATTTCAGGGGTTCAGCAACTGCTGTCAAAACCCTGCAAGACCTTGGGCCTGCAAGACCTGGGCCTGCAAGACCTGGGTAGGATAGTGTCATCCTCACCCCGCCCCATACAGGAAGTTTGGCAGCCACAGCGTCATGCCGGGCCAGATATACATGATCACCATGCACAGGATGACGATCAGCATGTAGGGCATCATGCCAGCGAAAATCTGGTTGAGCGTCACGTGTTTGGGTGCGACCCCCTTGAGATAGAACGCCGACATTGCGACCGGTGGTGACAGGAACGCTGCCTGCAGGTTCACGAAGACAAGCACACCCCACAGGATCGGATCGATGCCGAAATGCTTGAGCAGCGGCAGGAAGATCGGCACGAAGATCACGATGATCTCGGTCCATTCGAGTGGCCAGCCCAGGACGAAGATAATGGCCTGAGAAAGCAGCATGAACTGCAATGGCGTCAGGTCCATCGACAACACCCAGCGCTCGATCAGCGCCTGCCCGCCCAGCAACGCAAAGACGCCGGAGAAGATCGCCGAGCCCACGAAAAGCCAGCACACCATGGAGGTTGTCTTGGCCGTGAGAAACACCGCCTCCTTGGTGCGTTTCCAATCGAGCGTGCGGGCCTGGAATGCCAGCAGGAAGGCACCTGCGGCACCCACTGCGGCGGATTCCGTGGCGGTCGTGATGCCGAAGAGAATGACCGCCAGCACCACCACCGTCAAAAGCCCCAGTGGCGCGATGGAGGTCGTTAGCAGGCGGATGACCTCGAAGCGTTCCGCCGTCATGCGCAGGTAGTAGCGCACCATCACGAAAGTCATGGCGACAGCAATCAGCGCGAAGGTGAGGTAGAAGCCGGAAGGTGGTCCTTTTTCGGCGGGGGTCAGTTCGGTTTCCACCGGGGCTGAACCCAGTTGCTGCACGCCCTCGAACACTTCGAGCGCCGAGGCCTGCTGATGGATGACGACATACCACCAGACTGTGGCAAGCGTGCCAGCCACGATCGTGAGGGGAACCAGCATGTAGCCCAGCATCCCGATCAATGCGCGAATGCCGATAGGCCCTGTCTCTGCCGTGATGCTGCGTGCCGCAGCTGGTGAGAACAGCGCCTTCGACGCACCTGCAAACATGTTGGCCCCGAACTTCGCCTGGAATGTCCGCACCCATTCGGGTACCGGAACACGCGTCTGCTCTTCCGGCAACTTGGGCGCGATCTTCGGGTCGATGAGCGCCCAGCCCACGATGTAGATGAGGTAAAGGAACGCCAGGAAGAAGCCCGGGAACATCGCGGCGGCATAGAGTTTCACCACCGATTGTCCGGCCACCGCAGCGTAGACGATGATCATGACGGAGGGTGGAATGAGGATGCCCAGCGTGCCGCCCGCCGTGATGACCCCTGCGGCGAGGCGCACATCATAGCCTGCCCGCAGCATGGGGTTAAATGCGATCACGCCCATCAGCACCACGACAGCGCCCACCAAACCGCTGGCGATGCCCCAGAATGTGCAGACCAGCAACGACGCCACCGCGAGCGAGGCCGGAACGTTCCGGAACGCCAACTGGATGGAATAGAACATCTTGTCCACCAGTGCGCCGCGCTCCATCACGTAGCCCATGAGCACGAAGAGCGGGATGGAGATCAGCACGTCGTTGGTCATGGCCCCATAGGTGCGCTGCACCATCAAGTCGAAGACACGATTGTCGATCCAGCTTTGCGAGGGGTCATAGAAAGCCTTGAACCCGAACAGGATGCCCAGGCCCATCAGGGTGAAGGCGGTCGGGAAGCCCAGCATGATGGCCACGACAATGAGGCCAAGCATCAGCATCCCAAGGGCTGGATCGCTGATGGCGGGGAGGAAGGAGGCCAGGACATTCATGCGCCGTCTCCACCGCGACCGCGTTGACGCGCGGATTCTTCGATTGATTGTGCTTTTTCCATAGCAATCTTGCGTGATTCCTCGTCCACATGCTCGCTGTTGGCGAGTTGTTCACCGATCACGTCGATCTCGGAGACGTCGTGCAGGCGGCTCGGCCACTCGCCCGTCTTCAGGCAAACGATGCAGCGGACGATCTCGGCCAGCCCTTGCAGCATCACGAAGGCCCCGGCGATGGGGATGACCGTCTTGAAGGGATAGACCGGTGGCCCATCTGCCGTGACGCTGGAATGCTCGGCAATGCGCCAGGAATCGCCAGCGTAGGAGTAACCCGCATAAACCAGCGCCAGGATGCCCGGAATGAAAAACAGGACGTAGAGCACAAGGTCGAGCATCGCCTGTGTGCGTGGCTTGAAGGAACTGTAAAGAAAATCTCCGCGCACATGACCGTTCTGAGCCAGCGTATAAGCGCCGCACAGCATGAACAACGTGCCGTAGAACATGCTGCTGACATCGAAGATCCAGGCAGTCGGCGCGTTCAGCAGATAGCGCTTGAACACCTCGGCGCAAACCAGAAGCATCAGCCCCACGATCAGCCATGCAGCGGCCTTGCCGACCCAGGTGCTCACACCATCGATGGTGTGCAGGAATTTTTCGATTGTCATGGAATTATTCCGGGCACAGTGCGCAACAAGCGCTAGTCGGGGAGGCTCCCGGCCATAGTGAGTGACCGGGAGCCTGTCTCATCGTGACCAGTGTGGCTCAGGTCTTCTTCGCCACGCCCTTGGGTCCGAAATAGTGATCATACGCCATGCGGCGGTTGACCACGGTGTCCTGTTCCCATTGGGTGGCACGGCGGGCGAAGGTAAGCTGCGATTCAAGGATTTCCTTGAACAGCGGGTTCTCCGCCGACTTCTTGGCGACGACCTCGTCGTAGATCTCCAGTTGCTTCTTCAGCACTGCATCGGGTGTCTTGTAGAAGCGCACCTTGTCCTTGGTCTGAAGCTCCTGGTAGTCCTGCGAATAGCGATCAACGGCCTTCCAAGACATGTCAGATGAAGCCGCCTCGGTCGCGTTGGCGATGATCGCCTTCATCTTGTCTGGCAGGGTGTCATACTTCGTCTTGTTGAACATGATCTCGAACTGCTCGGCGTTCTGGTGATAGCTTTGCAACATGCAGATCTTCGAGACGTCGGCAAAGCCCAGAAGGCGATCAGACGAGGCGTTGTTGAACTCCGCCGCATCCAGCAGGCCACGGTCCATGGCGGACACGATTTCACCGCCCGGCAATGCGTTCACGGCTGCACCCATGCCGGTGAAGACATCGATGGAAATGCCGACGGTGCGGTATTTCACGCCCTTGAAATCATCCACCTTGGTGATGGGCTTCTTGAACCAGCCCAGCGGCTGTGTCGGCATCGGGCCATAGGGAAAGGACACGACATTCGCGCCAATCGAGGCATAGAGCTTGGCAAGCAGTTCCTTGCCGCCACCATACTTGTGCCAAGACAGCAGCATGTTGGCATCCATGGCATAACCCGGACCCGAGCCCCACAGGGCCAGCGCCGTCTGCTTGCCATAGTGATAGACGAGCACGCCATGGCCACCGTCGAGCGTGCCCTTGGACACCGCTTCCAGCAGGCCGAAAGCCGGCACCACGGCACCTGCCGGGAGAACCTCGATCCTGAGATCGCCGCCGGTCATGTCATTGACCTTCTTGGCAAAATCCAGTGCGTATTCGTGGAAGATATCCTTGGATGGCCATGTGCTCTGCCAGCGCATGTTGATTGGGCCCTGCGCACTCACGATCGTGGGTGTCGCAACGGTGACGGCAGCAGCAGCGACTGCCGTAGCCGTCATGAATTTTCTGCGAGATGGATTGTCCTTGATGGTGATTTTCATCGATTGGCTCCCGGGCTTCGGCGCCTTTTGGCGGCACCTCTCTTGAAACTAGAGCCGATTATGGCGCTTGCCAAGCGCCACCGCGGCCAATTCGAGCGTCATTGGCCTAAAGTGCATATATTATTATAAGCTATCCCAACGCCTTGACGCCCGGCAGCACCTTGCCTTCCATCCACTCTAGGAAAGCCCCGCCCGCCGTCGAGACATACGTGAAATCATCAGCCACGCCAGCGTGATTCAGCGCCGAGACCGTATCACCGCCGCCCGCGACAGAAACCAGCTTGCCTGCCTTCGTCAGGCGCGCGGCCTCTTTAGCCACCGCGACAGTGCCAGCGTCGAACGGTGCGATCTCGAACGCGCCCATCGGGCCATTCCACACAAGCGTTTTTGCCTTGGCAAGAGCCGCACTGACCGCAGCGACGGACTTGGGGCCTGCGTCGAGGATCATCTCATCCGCCGCGACACTGTTCACGTCCACCACACGGTTGCTTGCACCGGCCTTGAATTCCTTCGACACCACGGCATCCACCGGCAGGATGATGGTGCAGCCCGCCTTTTTGGCCTTCGCCTCGATTTCGCGGGCCGTGCTTACAAGGTCATGCTCGCACAGCGACTTGCCGACATTCACGCCGCGTGCGGCCAGAAATGTGTTCGCCATGCCGCCGCCGATGATCAGCACCTGCACGCGGGTCACGAGATTGCCCAGCAGGTCGAGCTTGGAGGATACCTTGGCCCCGCCGACCAGCGCCGCCACGGGCTTTTTCGGATTGCCCAGCGCCTTGTCCAGCGCCAGCAGTTCCGCCTCCATCGTCAACCCGGCATAGGCCGGAAGCTTGTGGGCGAGACCGGCGGTGGAGGCATGGGCGCGGTGGGCTGCGGAAAAGGCATCGTTGACATAGACATCGCCATTGGCCGCCAGCGCCGCCAGGAACGCCGGATCGTTCTTCTCCTCACCCGCATGGAAGCGCGTGTTTTCGAGCGCGATCACGTCGCCATCCTTCATAGTGGCGATGAGGGAGAGCGCATCGATGCCGATGCAATCCTTCGCTAGCGGGATCGGATTGCCAAGTCGCTTGGCTACTTCGGCCACGGCAGGACCGAGCGTTTCCTTTGGGTCATACCCTTTTGGCCGCCCGAAATGCGCAACGAGGATCACGCGCCCGCCTTTGTCGGCGAGCGCCTTGATCGTCGGCATGATGCGGTCGATGCGCGTGCCGTCGGAGAGCTTGCCGTTGTCGAACGGTGCGTTGAGATCGACACGCAGCAGGATGCGCTTGCCGCGGGGGGAGAGTTTGGAGAGGGTGCGGAAGGTCATGGTTTCAGGACTGGGCTAAGGTAACGTGCGATCGTGAACGCAAGGCCGGCGGCCGCCATCACCGATCCGATTGTGAAAGTCATGAGTTGCCATGTCGAGGGTAGATTGGCGACGCGGCCTTTCACTTCGGCAACTTCGGCGCTAAGTCTCGCAAAATCGGTCGCCTTCGGCATCTGGGACAGTTGGCCCTTGATCTCAGCCAGCGTGACTTCAATAGCCGAGAGCTTGCTCTCAACCTTGTCCATCTTGCCTTCGAGTTTTTCAATGCGCTCGATCATCGGATCCTCCGGGCCTGAGCCGTCGCTCCCTGGAAATCGAAGAATATTATTCATTGACTTGATCGACTACCAAAGGCTGAAAATTAGATTTTTCGAGCGTATTTTTCAGAACGCCTGTGAGATGTTCTTCAACAAAGCCGCACCGTGAGCAAGCTAGTTTGGTAACAGGCCAAGCTGCATAGGTGAGCGGACCACTAGCAAGCGGCTGTGACGGAGGATCGAGAATAAAGAATTTGGCGTTTCCGCACTTCGCGCACTTGTGGCCTGGGAAGGCTGTTTCCAGCCAGCCCGCCACTTCTTCCACGATATGATCCGTCTCGGTGCTTATGCTCAATGTCTCGCTCCCAAGACGAAGTTTATCAAATCAGCTTCGCCATGGCCACAGCCGTATCGCTCATGCGGTTCGAGAAACCCCACTCGTTATCATACCATGTCAGGATCGAGCAGAACGTGCCGTCCATCACCTTGGTCTGGTCGAGATGGAAGATCGATGAATGCGGATCGTGGTTGAAGTCGATCGAGACATTGGGCTGGTCGGTGAAACCCAGGATACCCTTGAGCTTGCCGTTGGAGGCCTTGATGATGGCCTCGTTGATCTCCTTCACGGTCGTGGCCCGCTTGGCGATGAACTTGAAATCCACGACTGAAACATTCGGCGTGGGCACGCGGATCGAGATGCCATCGAGCTTGCCCGCAAGTTCCGGCAGCACGAGGCCGACCGCCTTGGCCGCACCCGTCGAGGTCGGGATCATCGACACCGCTGCGGCCCGCGCCCGGTAGAGATCCTTGTGCATCTGGTCGAGCGAGGGCTGGTCGTTGGTGTAGGAATGAATCGTCGTCATCATGCCCTTCTCGATGCCGATGGCGTCGTGAAGAACCTTCACGACGGGCACGAGGCAATTGGTGGTGCAGGACGCATTCGAGATCACCAGATGCTTCTTCGTCAGCTTGTCGTGGTTGACGCCGTAGACAACGGTGAGATCGGCACCATCGGCCGGAGCCGAGACGATGACGCGCTTGGCCCCTGCCGTCAGATGCGCTGCCGCCTTGTCGCGGGAGGTGAAGATGCCGGTGCATTCCATCGCCACGTCGACCTTCAGCTTGGCGTGGGGCAACAGGGCAGGATCCTTGATCGCGGTGACCAGAATCTTCTTGCCGTTGACGATGATCTTGTCGCCATCGACTGTGACGTCAGCCGGGAAGCGGCCATGGACCGAATCGAAGCGCAGCAGATGCGCATTGGTCTCCACCGGGCCCAGATCATTGATGCCGACGACCACAATGTCCTTGCGCTTCGATTCGACAATGGCGCGCAGCACGTTGCGGCCGATGCGGCCGAAGCCATTGATGAAAACACGAACCGCCATGGGATGATCCTTCATTGACTGCATCAGGAGCATGGCTCCCGGTTGCGGGAAAGTGCGGGTCTGATACCACTTGGCAAGGCCGAGTCAACGAAACCGGCGCAGCGATCTGGAGCAGGGTGAATGCATTTCGGCAGTGACAATGTGGTGGGGGCCAGCCCGCGGGTGATCGAGGCCATCGTGGCGGCCAATGGCGGTGCCATGGCGTCATACGGTGATGACGAACTGGCGAAGGCCGTGGAGGCCCAGTTTGCAACGCTGTTCGAGAAGGATGTTACCGTTTTCCTGATGGCAACGGGCACGGCGGCCAATGGCCTGGCCCTGGCCTGTCTGACGCCCCCCTGGGGCGAGGTTTTCTGTCATCAGGACGCGCACGTCATGACCGACGAATGTGGCGGCCCGGAGCAGTGGACGGGTGGAGCCAAGATCACGCCACTTCCTGGCATTGGCGGCAAGATCAGGCCGGAGACCTTGCGGGCAGCACTCGAAGCACCGCGACGTGGCATCCATTCAGTCACGCCTGCCGCGCTGTCGCTGACCAATCTGACAGAATGTGGCACACGCTATTCAGCCGCCGAAACCGCTGCGCTGGCGACGATTGCCAGGCAGCATGGCCTGCATGTCCATCTCGATGGCGCCCGCTTTTCCAACGCCCTTGTCGGCGGCAAGGACACGCCGGCGGACCTGACCTGGAAGGCGGGCGTGGATGTTCTCTGCCTGGGAGCCACCAAGAATGGTGCCTTGGCGGCGGAAGCCGTGATCTTCTTCAATCCCGCGCTTGCCGAAACTGCCCAGTTCCGACGCATGAGGGGCGGCCATCTGATTTCGAAGGGGCGGCTTCTTTCGTCACAGTTCACTGGCTGGCTGCACGATGGGCATTGGCTGGATCTGGCCCGAAAGGCGAACCGGTCCGCGCGGCGGCTGGCGAAAGGCATGAACGCCAACCGTCGACTGCGCGTGGCCTGGAAGGCGGATGGCAACGAGGTTTTCGCGGTGATGCCCGAAAAGCTGGAGCAGGCACTTCTGACAGATGGCTTCAGGTTCTATCGTTGGCGACATGAGTCGATGGCCGTCTCGGACAGACCCGGCAAGGGCGAGGTGCTCTGCCGCTTCGTGTGCTCCTGGCAGACAGAGGACGCGGCCATTGATCGGTTCCTCGCCGCAGCTGCCGCCAAATGAGCAGTGCTATGGCTGATCTGGAGATCGTGATCGCACAGGAACGCGAGGCCGATGCACCTGCGATCCATGGCCTGGAGGAACGTGCCTTTGGTCCTGGGCGCTACGCTCGCACGGCCTTCCGGCTGCGGGAAGACAATCCCCATGAGTGCAGTCTGTCCTTCGTGGCCCGCATCAGCACGCTGGTTGTCGGCTCGATTCGCCTTACGCGGATCCATGTCGGTCCAAGCCCGGCCCTGCTGCTTGGGCCACTGACCGTCGATCCCACTTTTCGCTCCAAGGGCATCGGCAGGAAACTGATGGAGGCCTCTCTCGCAGCGGCAAAGGCGAGGGGCCACGGCCTCGTGCTGCTCGTTGGTGACGAGGCTTACTACGCCAAGGTCGGCTTCCGGCGCGCTTCGCCCCAGAAGATCATCATGCCTGGACCGGTGGACCCCGCGCGCGTGCTGATGCTGGAACTCGCGGAAGGGATGATCAACGCGGCGTCCGGCAGGGTTTTGGCCTGATCCCACCACAAGTGTCCCACACCCTTGATCCAATGAAAAAGGCCCCGTTTCCGGAGCCTTCTTCAGTCGAGGATGAACCCGCCGCTTAGCGGAAGCGCACCTTGTCCTTGATCGCGGATTCGGCGTTCGCAGGCACCACGTTCTTGGCCACGAAATCATTCCAGTCGCGGTAGGGGCGCTTGGCAATGATATCAGCGGCGCGCTTGTCACCAATCTGCGGCAGCTTGTCGAGTTCCGACGCGCTTGCAGTGTTGAGGTTGACAAGCGTGCCCTGGGCCGCAGGACGCTGTGCGGGCTGGGCGGTGGTGGCAGGAGCCGGGGCGGCAGGCTGAGCGGCACGGGGCGCGGCAGGTGCTGTCGGAGCAGCCGGTGCGGCTGGCGTTGTCGGCGTCGTCTGGCCTGGACGCAGCGGGTTGGTGGTGGTGGGCTGCTGCGCGGTCTGCGCGAAAGCGGTGGAGGCGGCGGCGGTGAAGAGCGCGGCTGCGATGATCGACTTGACTGACATGGGAATTCCCCTGCTGATTGAACCTTGATTTTATCCGTCGCAATTCAGGCTCGGAATTGCATCAGAATCGGCACCAAACCATGCGACACCTGCTTATTTCCCGCAAGTGCATCCAAGTGATGACGACGATGTAACCATAGTGTGGTGGATGTGAACGTCTCGGGAATGGTGTGTTGCCATTCGTTCATGCTCTGGGGAGAGTTGACACACCCTAGCCCAGCCAGTCGGCGCATTTCGGAGTGTCGCTACCGGCTCCCCACGGCATGATCGGCACTGAGGAGGTCGAGTTCTTGGGGCTGCCTTCGATCAGTCTGTCGGAGTACACCATGTAGATCAGCACGTTGCGCTTCGCGTCGCAGCCTCGAACGATCTGCATTCGCTTGAAGAACAGCGAGCGCGACTGGCGGAAGACCACGGCACCTTGGTCAAACTTCTCCTTGAACTTCACCGGACCGACCTGTCTGCAGGCCAGCGAGATGTCGGAAACCTGTTCGGCCAGGCCCAATGCTCCGCTCCAGCCACCCTTTTCTGGCACCGTGAAATGGCACGCCACGCCGTCGATGGCGGGGTCATCAATGCCATAGGTCGCCAATTTGTCATCGGGTGACAGCAGCTTGAAGACAGTGGACTTCTTGAAGATCAGTTCTGGGTCGTCAGCATGGGCTGCAAAAGGCGCAAGGCAGCACAGGATGGCCAGAAGGGCGATGCGAACCATGGCGAACTTTCCCGATTGTTACACCTCTACAGGTGGGCCTTCGCCCGGTGCAGCGCAAGGCATGTCATCGACCTCCGCTAACCGTCAGGTTTGCACCCGTCACATAACTTGCCGCGTCGGAGAGCAAATAGAGTACGGCATCGGCGATTTCCTCGGCACGTCCGATCCGTTGCATCGGGATCGACGGACGAATGCGCTCGACGCGAGCGGCATCCTGAGTGCTCCTGGCATGGATCTCCGTGTCGACCATGCCGGGTGACACCGCATTGACGCGAATGCCATCCATGGCCAGTTCCTTCGACAGGCCAATCGTCAGCGCATCGATTGCCCCCTTGGAGGCGGCGTACCAGACATACTCACCGGGGCTGCCAAGCTTTGCGGCGATGGACGAGATGTTGATGATGCTGCCACCCAATCCTCCCTGGCGCGTTGCCATCCGCGGGATTGCTTCGCGCGCCACCAGGATTGCCCCAGTCACGTTGACGTCGATGCACTGCCGGATCACGGCGGCATCAGCCAGATCAAGGCGGCTGCTGCGACCAGTCACGCCGGCGTTGTTGACAAGGTCAGTGAGCCGTCCAAGACCTTCGTCCACTGCCCTGAAGATCGCACGGATATCGGCCTCCTGGCTGACATCGCCTTGCACCGTGATGGCCCTGCGGCCGAGCGCGCGGATATCGTCCGCGACAGCTTCCGCTGCCGTGGCATCCAAGGCATAGTTCACCGCCACATCGAAGCCATGAGCGGCAGCCTTGCGGGCGACCGCCGCGCCGATGCCGCGACTGGCCCCCGTGACAAGCAGGATGCGAGAGATCGTGGTCATGATCAGCGCAACTCCGTGGCGTAGTGCATGGCGGACGTCTCGCACAGGCTGACGCGCCATTCCACCGGGCGACCCTCGACCGAGATGGCCGTGCGATCGATCCGCAGCAACGGCGTCCCGACCGGCAAACCCAGGACCGCTGCGTCTTCGACCGATGCAGCCACGGCCTTCAGGGTTTCATTGCCGCCAGCAACCGTGATGCCGAAGCGCTCGGCGAAGGTATTGTAGAGATTGTTGGGGATATCGCCGCTTTGCAGGCCGTCGAAGATCGCCGTCGGCAAGACGATGGTCTCGATGATGCAACGCCTTCCAGCCAGCGAGCGGACCCTGCGGATGCGGATGACAGGCTCACCTCGAAACAGCGCCAGCCTGATTGCCTCCTCGGCATCGGCCGATGCGTCCGAAACCAGCAGCACTTCGCTTTCAGGAAAAACACCATCCGCATGATCGGGCTTGAGCTTGAAGAACTGGAACAGGATGCGGGCCTCGTCATGCGTGGCCACGAATGTGCCGCGTCCCTGGCGCCGCACCAGCAGCCGCGCGGCAGTCATGTCGTCGAGCGCCTTGCGGGCGGTGCCCTGGCTCACCCCAAGCTCCGCCGCGATCTGCATTTCGCTAGGCACGACCTGGCCCGCTTTCCAGCGACCGTCGGCGATACGCTGGATCAGCTTCTCTCGGACTTGCTGGTAAAGCGGCTTGAATCCAAGGGTCTGCGTTCCAGGGGTCTGCTCTGCAGCCATATCAAGAATCCTGAATTTCCATTGCATAGAGGCAAGGAGCAATTGACCCTGTCAAGTCTTATGTCTTATAGAAGACCCGAGGTCGACACTGAACCGGCCATTGTTTGAGCAAGGATACTTCCATGAGCGCTCCGCACCTGCTGGTCCACGATCACAAGGACAACTGCGGTGTTGTCGTGGTCGAGAACCTGAAAGCCGGTACTGACATGCTGGCCGTCATCACCCATGACAATTCCGATTTCCGGATCACCGCCAAGATGGACATTCCCATCGGTCACAAGGTTGCCCTCAAGGATCTGAAGCAGGGCGATACGGTCTGGAAATACGCCCAGGACATCGGCATCGTGAAGTCCGATGTGAAAAAGGGCGAGCACCTGCACGTCCACAATGCCAAGACGAAACGCTGGTAACTTTTCACGGACCTCATCCTGAGCCTGTCGAAGGATGGTCCAGCCACATTCGGAAATTTCACCCCCGACCCTTCGACACGCTCAGGGTGAGGGCTTGAGGCAAATGAGGAAGAAACCATGTCCGTCAGCCAAATGGTCGCCAATTATGACCTGTCCAAAATACCTTCAAGATCCGTCAAGGGTCGCAAGATCGATGCGCCTGGATTCAAGAGCCCCATAGCGAAAAAAGCCCTGCGTGCCGCCACCAAGGACTTCTTCTATGGCTGGCGGCGCGAGAATGGACGCGTCGGCGTGCGCAACCATGTGTTGCTGCTGCCACTCGATGACCTGTCGAACGCGGCGTGCGAGGCTGTCGCCAACAACGTCAAGGGGGTGCTCGCCATTCCCCATGCCTATGGCCGCCTGCAATTCGGCGCTGATCTCGATCTGCATTTCCGCACTTTGATTGGCACGGGTGCCAATCCCAACGTCTCTGCAGTCATCGTGATCGGCATCGAGGACGGCTGGACCAAGATCGTTGTCGACGGTATCGCCAAGACAGGCAAGCCCGTCGTCGGGTTCGGCATCGAGGGCCATGGCGATATCGCCACCATCGCGCGGGCCTCCTACGTTGCCAAGGATTTCGTGCAATGGGCCTCCGAGCTGCAACGCGAGAAGTGCTCGGTCGCCGAACTCTGGGTCTCCACGAAATGCGGAGAGTCCGATACCACGACGGGCCTGTCATCCTGCCCGACAGTTGGCAACATGTATGACAAGTGGCTGCCCAAGGGCATCTATGGCGTCTTCGGCGAAACCTCGGAAATCACAGGCGCGGAGCATCTCTGCAAGGCCCGCGCCGCCACGCCTGCCCTTGGCGAACGCTGGTACAAGATGTGGAAGGCCTACCAGGACGACGTGATCGAGGCGCACAAGACCTCGGATCTTTCCGATAGCCAGCCGACCAAGGGCAACATCGCGGGCGGCCTGACGACCATCGAGGAAAAGGCGCTTGGCAACCTGGAGAAGATCGGGCGCGAGTCGAGATACATCGACATTCTGGAGCCGGCGGAAGCGCCAGCCAAGGGGCCGGGCCTCTACTTCATGGACAGCTCGTCCGCTGCCGCCGAATGCGTGACCCTGATGATGGCGGGTGGCTACGTCATCCACACCTTCCCGACGGGACAGGGCAATGTGATCGGCAATCCGATCGTGCCCGTCATCAAGATCACCGGCAATCCCAAGACGATGCGCACCATGCCCGAGCATATCGATGTGGATGTCTCGGGTATCCTGCGCCGTGATGTGACCATCCCGGAAGCGGGCGACATGCTGATCGAGAATATCGTGCGCACCGCCAATGGCCGATTGACGGCGGCGGAAGCGCTGGGGCATCGTGAATATTCGATGACCAAGCTTTATCGCAGCGCCTGAGCCAAGGGCGATGGCATGATGGGAGCCACGAAATACCGGTCGAGAGCCGGTGATACCCTCTCGTCAGAAAGAGGGCAAAGGACCGGATCAACCGGTCAAAGTCGGGGAGGCAATCCCCGCATCACCTGAGCTGAACCAAGAACAGCGGAATGTTGCCAACGGCGGATTTCGCATCAAGATCATCGGCTCGACTCCAAAGCCCTGGCCGTTCACCCGGTCAGGGCTTATCAGTTTCAAGGATCGTGGAATCCATGGCAGGCACAGCGGGCATGAGTTCAATCGGCGACTTTGCCGCGAAGTACGGAGCGGGCATCGCGCTTTCGGCGGCGGTTGCGGTTGCTGCCGTCCTTGCCGAACCGGCGTTGAAGGCGGTAACTGGCGGTTTCAGCCTGCCAGCCATGGTCATCGCTCTGTTCATTGGCATCGCGCTGAACCGTTTTGCGGCCGATCCGCGCTTCCAGCCCGGCATCACGTGGTGCGTTAAGAAGCTTCTGCGCATCGCCATCGGCCTGCTTGGCCTCAGGATCGCGCTTGGAGACATCTTCGGCCTGGGTCTGGGCACAATTCTGCTGGTTCTGGCTTCGATGGCACTGACAATTGTCGCTGCAATTGCCTTGGCACGGCTCTTTGGACAGCAGGACGGCTACGGAGCCTTGGCAGGCGCGGCCAATGCAGTGTGCGGCGCTTCCGCGACACTGGCCACGTCAACCGTCGTGCCGCACTACAAGAACAAGGATGCCGACACGGCCTTCACCGTGGTGATGGCCAACGCAGTGTCCACGCTGGTCATGCTCGCCTATCCGCCGTTGTGCCTGTGGCTTGGGCTTTCATCGCGCGAAACCGGCCTGATGCTGGGCGCGACCATCCATGACATGGCGCAGGTCGTTGGCGCGGGATATGCGGTGTCGGACACCGTTGGCAACACGGCGGTTGTCGTCAAGCTTTTCCGGGTGTTCCTACTGCTGCCGGTGGTGCTGGCCATCGGCTGGTGGTTCATGCGCAAAGGCGAACAGGCGGGCGAGGCGAACGTGCCTGCTCCTGTCTTCGCCGTGGTGTTCCTGGTTCTGGTGCTCATCAACACTGCCGCCATGGCGATGCCGCAGTTCGCGCCGTTCTATCTTCCGGTCAAGGCCGCACTGGGCGAGATCAGTCGCTGGGGACTGCTCCTGTCCATCGCTGCCCTCGGGCTTGGCACGTCGCTCCTGGCCATCCTGGCCGTGGGCTGGCGGCATGTGGCCGTGTTCCTGGGCACGACGGTCGTGATCCTGGTGATTGCAACCGGCGGCATTATCGCCTTGCGTTGAGAACATAAGCTTGTGTTGAAAGCACAGGTTTGCGTTGAAAGCACAGCTTCGCGTTGAAAGAAGGAGGCCCTCATGGCCGATATCGTCATCACTGAATTTCTGGACGAGGCTGCACTTGCGGCCATCCCTTCGAAATACAGCGTCCTCTATGACGCCAAGCTGGTGGACAAGCCTGAGGATCTCCTGCGCGAGGCGGCTGTTTGCACATCGCTCGTCGTGCGCAACCGCACGCAGGTTCGCGGAGCGCTGCTGGCGGCATGCAAGCAGTTGAAAGTCGTGGGCCGCCTTGGCGTCGGCCTCGACAACATCGACATGGAGGCGTGCAAGGCGCGCGGCATCAGCGTGTTCCCGGCCACCGGGGCCAATGATCTCTCGGTCGCCGAATGGGTGATCGCCACCGCCATGGTCCTGCTGCGCGGGGCGTATCACGCCACGCCCGATGTCATCGGCGGGACATGGCCGCGCAATCGCCTGATGGGGCGTGAGCTCTCGGGCAAGGTTCTGGGCCTGGTGGGCTATGGTTCCATCGCCCGCGAGGTGGCGACCCGCGCCGGTGCCATGGGCATGACCTGCATCGCCTTCGACCCCTATTTGCCCGATGACCATCCGGCCTGGTCGATGGCCCATCGCCACGGATTGGAACCGCTGTTGCGCGAAGCCGATGTGGTGAGCCTGCACGTGCCGCTGACCGAGACGACGGCCAATATGATGGATGCGATCCGCCTGAAGCGCATGAAGAAGGACGCCATCCTGCTGAACGCGGCACGCGGCGGCATCGTGGACGAGGCAGCTCTGGCGAAGGCACTCAAAGCAGGTGAATTGGGTGGCGCCGCGCTCGATGTTTTCGACGAGGAGCCGCTGTCTGCCGCCCGTGGCGCAATCTTCACGGATTGCCCCAACCTGATCCTCACGCCACATATCGCGGGCGTGACACAGGAATCGAACGTGCGTGTCAGCCATGTCACGATTGCCAATGTCTTGAAAGCGCTGGAGGCTTGTGATGCGTGACAAAACCCTGAGCCTTGACGCCGCCATCCGCTTCGTCACCCGTGAGTTCCAGAAGCGCGGCACCTCCCGTCCCGTGGCGCTCTCCGTCGCAAAAGCGCTGGTCGCTGCCGAAGCGGACGGCCTGAAAGGCCACGGTTTGCAGCGCGTGCCGACCTACCTGACCATGGTCAAGTCCGGCAAGGCAAAGGGCGATGCCAAGCCGGTCGCCACCCGCCCGCGGCCAGCCGTTCTGGTCGTCGATGCCGCCGATGGCTTTGCCTACCCCGCGATTGATCTCGCCCTGAAGAAGCTACCTGCCATCGCCAGGAAGCAAGGCATCGCCGCCGCCGCCATCACCCGTTCCAACCATTGCGGCGTGGCTGGCCATCACGTGGAAAAGCTGGCGGAGCAGGGCCTCGTCGCCATGCTTTTCGCCAACACGCCTGCCGCCATGGCCCCCACCGGTGGCAAGGTCGCGGTCTATGGCACCAATCCCATCGCCTTTGCCGCACCCCTTGCGGGCCGGTCGCCGGTCGTCATCGATCTCTCGCTGTCGAAAGTAGCACGAGGCAATCTGGTGGCCGCTCGGCAGAAAGGCGAAACAATCCCGGGGGATTGGGCGCTGGATCCCGAGGGCAATCCGACCACCGATCCTGCCCAGGGCATCGCCGGCACGATGCTGCCTCTGGGCGGAGCCAAGGGCGCGGCACTGGCCTTCATGGTGGAGGCGCTGGCTGCTGCTGTGGTCGGCACGCATTTCGCGTTCGAGGCTTCGTCCTTTCTGGATGACAAGGGCGGTCCGCCCCGCACGGGGCAATTGATCCTCGCCATCGACCCCTCGGCCTTTGGCCATGGCGGCTTCGCGGAGCGCATGGCCACGTTGGCGAAAGCCATCGAAAGCCAGCCTGGTGCGCGGCTTTCGGGTGTGCGCCGCATGGAACTGCGGGCGAAAGCTGCCGCATCAGGTATTGTCATTCCCGGCCTGTTGCTGCAGCAGATCAACGCGCTTTAGCGCCTTGTCGCGTTGCCAATGACCGGCCACGATAGGGCAGGGGGAAGACCATGCATATTCTCGTACTGGGCGCCGCCGGGATGGTGGGCCGCAAGTTCCTGGCCCGCATCGCGCGTGACGGCCATCTCGGCGGCAAGGACATCACTCATGTCACCGGACACGACGTCGTCCTGCCTGCGAATCCCGATGGGGCGACCTTTTCCTTCGAAGCCCTGACGGGCGATATCGCTGTCCCCCGCGCTGCCGAAAAGCTGATCGCCGATAGACCAGACCTGATCCTTCACCTCGCGGCCATTGTTTCGGGTGAAGCGGAAGCCGATTTCGACAAAGGCTACCGCATCAACCTGGATGGCACGCGCTATCTCTTCGATGCCATCCGCAGGGTGGGCGATGGCTACAAGCCCCGCGTCATCTTCACCTCATCCATCGCCGTCTTCGGTTCGCCTTTCCCCGAGGCCATTGGCGATACCTTCCACACCACGCCGCTCACCAGCTACGGCACGCAAAAGGCCATCGGCGAATTGCTCCTGGCAGATTATACCCGGCGCGGCTTCTTCGACGGTATCGGCATCCGTCTGCCCACGATCTGCGTGCGCCCCGGCACGCCCAACAAGGCGGCGTCCGGCTTCTTCTCCAACATCATCCGCGAGCCCATGAGTGGGAAGGAGGCCGTGCTGCCTGTGGGCGAGGACGTGATGCACTGGCACGCCAGTCCGCGTTCTGCGGTGGGTTTCCTTGTTCATGCCGCGACCATGGACACGAGCCTCATCGGCACGCGCCGCAACCTTTCCATGCCGGGCTTGGCCGCCACAGTGGGCGAGCAGATCGCGGCCTTGCGCAAGGTGGCAGGCGAGAAAGCCGTCAGTCTCATCCGCCACGAACCGGACGAGACAATCATGCGCATCGTCGCGGGTTGGCCCAGAAATTTCTCCGTCAGCCGCGCTGCAAGCCTGGGCTTCAAAGCGGAGACGAGCTTCGAGGAGATCATCCGCGTGCACCTCGAGGATGAACTGGGCGGGAAGCTGGGCGTTTAAGTTGACTGCTCATTTGTGCTATGCCCCCCATGATGGACACCCTGGAAGAGATCAAGGCCGAGCTGCGCCGCTTGAAACCGGAGATCGAGAGCCGTTATCCTATCCGGCTTGTCTCGATCTTCGGCTCATTCCTGCGCGGGGAGCAGACAGCGGATAGTGATGTGGATGTGCTGGCCGAAGTTGGAGAAGGCAAACTTTCTCTGTTCGATATCATCGGTGTCGAACAGATGCTGGAAAAGAAGCTGCGCCGCCGGGTTGACCTTGTGATGATCGATGGAATCCGTGAGCGTATCAAAAATCGCGTCCTGTCCGAGGCCGTACCTTTATGAGCCGCGACCATGGGCTGCGGTTCGAAGATATTCTCAAATATGCAAAGCTCGCCATCACCTTCCTGAAGGACACGACGCCGAAAGCCGTTCTTGATGATCCCTTGCGGCTGGCTGCGATTGAACGCTGTTTCACGATTATCGGTGAAGCCGCCTACAAGCTGCCTCGCCTGGAGCGCGGGCAATTTCCTCAGCTGCCCTGGGAGAAGATGAAAGGGCTGCCCCACCATCTGGTTCACGGATACGACAGTGTTGATCATTCAGTCCTGATCAATACTGTCGTGAATCATCTGCCTGGGCTGGTTGAGGCGATTCAGCCTCATCTTTCGCTGACCTCCGTTTACCCGTTCCCCATCAAAATCTGTGGCCTCTCCACACCTGATACCATGGCCGTTGCACTGGATGCGGGTGCTGACATGGTCGGCCTCGTTTTCCACCGCAAGTCACCCCGCAGTGTCAGCCTTGAGACAGCGGCGACTTTGGCTGCAATGGCA
>JANNEO010000158.1:0-4393 GCA_031378805.1 Hyphomicrobiales bacterium | reverse complement strand
CTCCGCACCTCAGGATGAGGAATATCTTGCGTTGCACAACAGTCCTCATCCTGAGGTGCGAGCGCTAGCGAGCCTCGAAGGACGCACCAATCCGCGAAACACCTTCATGTCGAAGCGGGACTGCATTGTCACTCCGGCAGGAACTTCCTCAATTCCCGGTGCTCGCCCTGGATGCGCCGCACTGTGCCGGTCAGCGAACGGTAAATGATCGTTTCGGTCTCAACGATGTCACCGCGGAAGCGCACGCCCTTCAGCAGCGAGCCATCCGTCACGCCGGTCGCGGCCACCACGGTGTCGCCTGAGGCCAGTTCAGAGAGGTCGTATTTCTTCTTGGGATCCTTGACGCCCATCTTGGCGGCGCGGGCCACCTTTTCCGGTGTGTCGAGGATGAGACGCCCTTGCATCTGGCCGCCCACGCAGCGCAAGGCACCTGCCGCCAGCACGCCTTCCGGCGCACCACCGATGCCGAGATAGATGTCGATGCCAGTCTGGTCCGGCACAGTGGTCTGGATGACGCCGACCACATCACCATCGGTGATGAGGCGGATGGCGCAGCCGATCTTGCGCAGTTCGGCAATCAATTGGGCGTGGCGCGGGCGATCCATCACGAGGGCCGTGATGTCGCCCGGCTTGACGCCCTTGGCCTTGGCCAAAGCATGAATGTTGTCGGTGGGCGAGGCATCGAGATCGACCACGCCCTTCTTGTAGCCCGGGCCTATGGCGATCTTGTGCATGTAGACGTCGGGCGCATAGAGCAATGTCCCGGCCTGGGCCATGGCCATCACGGCGATGGAACCCGGCATGTCCTTGGCGCACAATGTCGTGCCCTCCAATGGATCGACCGCGATATCGACCTTGGGGCCTTTCTTGGTGCCCACCTTCTCGCCAATGAACAACATGGGGGCTTCGTCGCGCTCGCCCTCGCCAATCACCACTTCGCCGTCGATGGGCAGGCGGTTCAATTCGCGGCGCATGGCGTCGACAGCGGCCTGGTCAGCCGCCTTCTCGTTGCCGTGCCCGCGCAGGTGCGCCGATGCCACTGCCGCACGCTCCGTCACGCGCACCAGCTCCATGGTGAGAATGCGCTCGATGATCTGATTTTCGGAGACGACAAGATCAACCATGGATTTTCCTCAGGGACGGCAAGAATCTGTGAATACAAGACTTTTAGCAGGCGCCGCAGCGCCGTGCCATGCATTCCTTCCCCCTTGGGGGATGGCTGGCTACGCCCGCTCGATGCGGATGACCTGGGGCGGACCGTCCAGCACGCCTTTTTCCGCGATGGCAGCAACGGCGGCCCGGATCAGATGCTCCGTCGTGGCATGTGTGATCAGGATCACCGGCACAGTCGACTGCTTGGGCGATCCCTTCTGGATGATCGATTCGAGGCTGATGCCGTGTTCCGCCATGGTGCCTGCGATGGCCGCGAAGACCCCACGCTTGTCGAGCGCGGTCAATCGCACGTAGTAACCGCCCTCGTGACGCTGCATTGGTGCCTTCACCGGCTTGCCAAGCTGGTCGGCGGGACGACCGAACACCGGCATGGTCTCGCCCCGCGCCAGATCGGCGACGTCAGCCAGCACAGCCGAAGCCGTGGCGCCACCGCCTGCACCTGGCCCAACGAAGGTCAGTTCACCCACGAGATCGCCCTGCAGGCTGACGGCGTTCAACACACCCATGACCTGTGCGAGCTGCGCGGTGCGCGGCACCATCGTGGGATGCACGCGTTGCTCGATGCCTGCCGTGGTGCGCTCGGCCACACCCAACAGCTTGATGCGGAACCCCAGTTCATCCGCCATCTTGAGATCAAGCGACGCCACGTTGGAAATGCCTTCGACATAGATCGAATCGGCATCGATTTCCGTGCCAAAGGCGAGCGACGTGAGCAGCGCCAGCTTATGCGCCGTGTCATATCCTTCGACATCGAAGGTAGGGTCCGCTTCCGCATAACCGAGTTCTTGTGCCGCTTTCAGGCATTCAGCAAAGGAAAGACCCTCGGCCTCCATCCGCGAGAGAATGTAGTTGCAGGTGCCGTTCATGATGCCTGAAACACGGCGGATATCGTTGCCCGCCATTGCTTCGCGCAACGCCTTGATGATCGGAATGCCACCGGCAGCTGCGGCTTCGAACTTGATCGATGCGCCATTGGCTTCCGCCAGCTTCGCCAGCATGGAACCATGCGCGGCAAGCAGCGCCTTGTTGGCAGTGATGACGTGCAAGCCCCTGCCAAGCGCAGCCTCGACAGCCAGTTTCGCCGCTCCGTCGGATCCACCGATCAGCTCCACGAAGACATCCGCATCCGCCTCGCGGGCCATCACGACGGGATCGTCATACCAAGCCATGCCTGAGGCATCAAATCCGCGATCCTTGCCCTTGGCACGGGCCGACACCGCCACGACCTTGACCTGGCGGCCCGTACGCGCCGTGAAGGCGTTGCCGTTCTGGACAAGCGAACGCGCAACAGTGGCGCCAACAGTTCCCAGACCGGCGATGGCAAGGCGAAGGGGAGTTGCATGGTTCATGGTTTTGAGCCTGTCATAAGAAAATAGGCAGTTGCTTCAAGACCGTCGGCGCAGAGCCGAAACGTAGAAACCGTCCGTTCCGGTCCGCAAGGGCGTGAGCATCAGGCCGTGGGTGGTCTTGCGAACGGCCGAGCCAAGACTCGGCATTGCGCGAAAGGCCGGGCTTGTCGTCAGGTCGATGGTCTCGAAGCCGGCATGGCGCTCCAGCAATCCGCTGACCTGCAGATCATTCTCTTCGGGCAGAAGCGAGCAAGTGACATACAGCATAACGCCCTCTTCCCTGACGAAAGACACCGCGTTATCAATGACCTCCACCTGTTCTTTCAGGCGAATGTCGAGACTCCCTTCCCGCATCCGCCATTTGGCATCCGGGTTGCGCCGCCACGTTCCGGTGCCTGTGCAGGGGGCATCGACAAAAACGATGTCCATACGGCCTTTCAGATCATCAAGCGGCATCACCCCACCGCGCGGCGTACGGACCTGGATGTTGCGGGCACCAGCCCGGGTGATGCGCTCATGGATCGGGGCCAGTCGCCGCGAATCAACGTCGCTGGCAAACACCTGACCCTTGTTGTTGAGCATGGCGGAAAGCGCGAGGCTCTTGCCCCCACCGCCAGCACACATGTCCAGCACCTGGTGTCCGGCCTGTGGGTCGGCAAGACGTGCCACGATCTGCGATCCCTCATCCTGGATCTCGACCATCCCCTTGAGAAACAGCGGGTCGGCCTGCACAGGCTTGATACGGCCATCGGCACGCGGCGGGATGCGGATGGCATCCGGGCTGTGCAGGCCAGCAATGGCCTCATATTCGGAGAGAGCGGGCAGTGCCTTCAACCGGATCGTCTTCAGTGCGTTGACACGCAGGTCGAGAGGGGCACGCTTCGCCATGGCCTCGCCTTCGGCGGCGGCATCCTTGCCGAAAGCCTTGGTCAGCGAAGCCTGCAACCATTCGGGATAATCGCCCCGGACATGGGCAGGCGCAGTGGCCAGATCCCGCGATGACAGTGCAGCCATCTCTGCCTCCGACAAGGCTTCGGGTGCAAAGCGCGAACCATCGCACAGCGCTGCGATTTCCATGGCCTCCATGCCCCGCGCAGTCTTGAGCATCCCGATTGCGGTAGCCCGTGGTGTGTCCGCATCCATCATCCAGCGCGCGGAATTGCGCTTGCGCAGGGCGTCATGCACCATTGCGCCGATGCCCGCGCGATCACCCGATCCCGCGAAACGGCGCGACAACGCCCAGTCCTTCAGGGCATCGTTGACGGGGCGGGGCCTGCGATCAAGGTCATCAAGCACCTCGATCACGGCAGAAAGTCTGGCTGCTGGGGTCATGCGCGGCCATTGACACGATTTGTTGAGATACGCCAGCCAACCTGTCGCAATGCTTGCATTTTAAGCCATTTCAACGCACATCGCTGGCGTCAGCCATTCAAGACTGCGACTCGAAGGAGATTTCCATGCGCAATATCATTCTCGCCAGCGTGCTCGCTGCCGTCCTCGCGGCCTGTGCTACCGCACCACAGCCCGCCCCGCAGGCACCAGGCGGCGCCCGCGTCGATGCCAAGACCCAGCTCGAGCGCGGCCGCTGATAGCGGCGGACGTTCTGAACTGAAAAGGGCCGCTCACGCGGCCCTTTTTTCTTGGAGGATTGCATCTGCGGATTGCGTCCTTCGAGGCTCCGCTTCTACCCCCGCCCCGGATAATTCGGGCTTTCCCGCGTGATCGTCACGTCGTGGGTGTGGCTTTCGCGCAAGCCCGCTGACGTGATGCGCACGAACTCGGCCTTTTCCTGCAATTCCGTGATTGTCTTGGCGCCGACATAGCCCATCGCAGCCTTGAGGCCACCCGCGAGTTGATGGATCACAGCGCCG
>JANNEO010000126.1:0-2086 GCA_031378805.1 Hyphomicrobiales bacterium | reverse complement strand
CGAGAAGCCATAGTCCCCCACGAGGTAGATCGCTTCGCTCGCGGCCTGCGTACGTTGCATCGCAGGCGACCAGGTGATCGACCCGACCTCGAACACACCGTGGGCGGGCCTGATTTCCATGATCCAGAGATGGCCCTTGGCCTCCCCATCCGCCTTGTCGATCACGGTCAACGGCACAATGTCTGTCCTCGCTTCCATCGCCGCCAGAAGATCGCGGTATTCGGCCTCGCTCTGCGGCGGCGGCGGGAAGAGATAATCCCAAAGGTGATCATGACCGCGCATATGCCGCCACAGGTCAGACGTGTGGCGTTCGGCGGAGAGGGGTTCCAGCCTGCACCACTGGCCCTCCAGTGTCTGGCGCGGCGGAAAGGGTGGTGGCGTCCAGCCCGAAAGATCGATGCTCATGTCATTCCCCTGCCCTTCATGTCCTTGTCGAAAAAGCCGTTCAGAACGGTGCTGGGGACATTGCTTGCAAAACCGCTGAAACTGCCCTTTTCGGCCAGCAGTCGCGTCGCATCGATGAAGCCCGTCCAGGCTGCCTTGGCAAGCGCCGAACCAATCGAGATACGGCGTGCGCCGAGACGCGCGATATCATCGACGCTCATGCCGATATCGGCGAAAACGATGATGTTGACCGGCTTTCCGCCCGCTGCCGCGATGACCTCGCGCATGTCACCTGCCGTCCGCGGTCCCGGTGCGTAGAGCACGTCGGCACCTGCATCGGCAAAGGCTGCAAGGCGCTTGCAGACTTCGGGCAAGGGATCAGGATGCCCATGAAGGAACGCCTCGGCACGTGCCGTGAGCATGACCCCCGAACCGGTTTCATCCACGGCCTTGCGTGCCGCCTTGATGCGGCTGACGGCCGTCTCGAGGTCGTAGAGCGGGTTGGCCGGATCGCCGGTCGCATCCTCGATCGAGAGGCCCGCGACGCCTGTTGCGATGCACAGCTTGATGTTGCGGGCAAGCGTCTCCTCGTCATCGGCATAGCCATTTTCAAAATCCGCATTGACCGGAAGTTCAGGCACGGCCTCCACCAGTTCCGCGATATGGCCCAGCATCATGTCGAGCGGTACATCCATATCGGAGCGCCCCTTGGTCCAGGCGAAGCCCGCGCTTGTGGTGGCGAGCGCCGGAAAGCCCTGTGCCTGCAACCAGCGGGCCGTGCCTGCGTCCCAGGGGTTGGGCTGCACGAAGCATCCCTGCTCGTGCAGGCGGCGATAGGCGGCGCGACGGGAGGCGTAGAAATCTTTCGTCACGGGACTCATCCTTTTTCCATCCAGGCGTTTGGCCATGGTGACGGCCTGCCGACCACCGGGGTAAATTCGGCCTGTTTCCTCATAGCCGAGGCGGCCATAGAAGGCGCGGTTCGAGACCATCTTGATGTTGGTGTAGAGACTGATCTCGCTATAACCGCGTTCGCGCGCCCGCTGTTCTGCGAAGAGCATGAGCTGACGGCCCGTGCCTTGCCCGGCGGTATTGTCATTCACCGCGATGTTGTAGACCTCGAACACTGCTGGCTCGATCCTCAGAACCAGCGATGCCGCCAAACCACCTTCTTTGCCCTCCAGCACCCAGCCTTCCCATTGTGCCGTATCGGCCAGCATGGCGGCATAGTCCGCGACAACCGGCATGGGCGGGATACCGATCAGTTCAATCATGCGAGCGTAGGCCCTGCGGGCGAGCGCAGATAGCAAGGGGGCGTCAGCAGGTGTTGCCGGGCGAAGATTCATGCGCGCATGATGCGCGAGCCCGAGGTGGGCTGCCAATGCAAAAAACTGATCCGGGGGATTTGTACGGGAGATCGGGGGCCATCTTTCCTTCTCCCTTGGGAGAAGGTGCCTGCCGGATAGCAGGCGGATGAGGGAGAGCCACCGACGGCAGGGATTCTCCCTCATCCGTCAGGCTTCGCCTGCCACCTTCCCCCAAGGGGGAAGGGAAAAAACTCTATAATTTGCGACCGATCGCCAGGAACTTGTCCGCCCGTGCCATGCAGATGTCCTCGCGCGAGCGGCCCGCAAAGCCCGCGAAAGCGCCTGCGATGGCGTCGCCCGCCGCCGCCACGGCAGCGTCCCGATCGCGGTGGGCA
>JANNEO010000039.1:0-41620 GCA_031378805.1 Hyphomicrobiales bacterium | reverse complement strand
TTCGTGCCGAAGTTCGAGCCCATTTTCGAGAAGCTCCGCGCACAAGGGAGCGGCGATCGCGGATGGAGAAGCGGCTGTATCGACGCTATCTGTCTACCGAGGGTTTGAAGCCTGGCGCGGGACTGGCGGAATACGATGCCGCGATTGTCATTGTGCGCGAGGCGCTGTTGCGTCGTATGGAGACGATAGCCGCATGACACAATTTGAGGAACTTGTGCGGGAAAGTTTCACGCGCCAGACCATTATGACCACCATCGGCGCGACACTTGAGACCATTGAAAAGGGCAGAGCCGTGATCGCCTTGCCATACGCTAGACATATCTGCCAGCAGCACGGTTTTCTTCATGCGGGCGTTGTCACCACCATCGTCGACAGCGCCTGCGGCTATGCGGCGGTGACGATGATGCCGGAAAATTCCTCGGTTCTCACGGTGGAGTTCAAGGTGAACCTGATGGCACCCGCCAAGGGGGACCGCTTCATCGCGGTCGGGCGCGTGGTCAAGGCGGGGCGTACACTGACCGTGACGCAAGGCGAGGTCATTGCCTTTGCAGGCGAAGTGCAATCCACCGTCGCCATCATCACCGCAACGATGATGCGGCTGGAGGCCAAGCCGGGTGCGATAGGGTAGATCGAGCGATGGGCGTGATATTGTCACTGAGGTGAGCTCAATGGTTGGACTGCAGTCCTGACCTATCTGCGGTCATCAACGAACCTCATCCTGAGGAGCCCGCAGGGCGTCTCGAAGGACGCACAACCGTTCTGCAGATCGACCCAGGTCGCAAGTGCTGCTCCGCCGTCGTGCGTCCTTCGAGACGCCCTATGAGCTCCTCAGGATGAGGTTGGTTGGGGATTGCACGAATGGGCGGGCGATGGTCAAACTGGCTGTCACCGCCCGAGGCCGCGCAATGTCAGCTGGTCGCCGCGTACCTCGTAGGAGGACAGCCGCTCCATGAAGGTCATGCCAAGCAGATTTTCCGTAAGCCTGCCAGGCTGGGCCACCATGGCTTTGACGGCCTCCTCGCGGATGCCACCGATCTCCAGCGCACGCAGCGTCACGGGGGCGGCGCGGGTCGTGCCGTTGGCGGTGCGAACGGTGATGGAGAAATCCGCATCCTCGAGCTTCAGGCCCAGCGCGGTTGCGTCCTCGTGGGTCAGCACCACGCTGGACGCCCCTGTATCGAACATCATGCGCATCTGGCGGCCATTGGCGATGGCAGTGAAATGGAATTGCCCATCGGCGCTGCGCGATACGCTCACCTCACCGCCCGCTCCAAACAGCATGACGCCGGGAACGACCGCACCCACCACGCGGTTGCCGATGGACGCCAATTCGAAGCGATAGGCGTATCCGGCGATGATGATGAGGCCGATGATGAGCCAGGCGAACAGCGCCTTGATCCCCTCGCTCACCTTGCCACGAAAATCGCCGATGGCTGCCGCACCGACCACCAGCGCCATCAGCACGGCTCCGACAAACGGCATCGTGCTTTCGAGATCAAGACCCAGTGGCTTGTCGGTCCCCGCCAGGGTGGCGATGAGCGCAATGGCGATGGCAAGGGCAATGATCAGGACAGGGAGCATTCAGCGGCCTTTGTGAGTGTTCAGGAATTTCAGCCTGTTCCCGAGTTGTGCGGTAATTGTGCGGCGCTCGGCCTCCGAATAGTGCAGCCAGTTGCCGATTTCGCCAAGAGTGCGGCCACAGCCAGTACAGAGCTTGCGGTGCGGGTCCATGGAGCACACCTTTACGCAGGGAGACTGGATTGCGGTCATTCTACACATTCACCAAAACGCAGAGATAGACTGCGATTTCGCCATATTGCTGGCAGGCACCCGCGATGTCACCAGTCTGCCCGCTGATCGCCCGCCAGGCCCAGGATGTCATGAGCGCTGCAAGGGCGAGTCCCAGGACGACACCGGCGATCAACCCCTGCACAGTCATGCTCGAAACACCTGTCAGCACGATGGCGATGGCGAGTGAAAGCGCGATGATGCCCGCCAGCATCATCATGGATGGTCGCCCGGCGGATGACGACAGCCCTTCGATGCGTGCCGGAGGCAGAAGCGCAATCGGCATCAGGCCAATGCAGCGGGAGAGGGGGGCTGCGGCCAGAATGATGATTGCCGTGGTCCAGGCCCCGACCTCATCCACCAGTGCCGCCAAGGGTGTGATCCTGAGAATCAGCGCCAGCACCAACGCTGCGCCGCCATAGGTGCCGATGCGGCTGTCCTTCATGATCTCGAGCCGTCGCTCCCGCGTCCAGCCACCACCCAGGCCATCGAAACTGTCAGCCAGACCATCCTCGTGGAACGCGCCGGTGACGAGGACCGCCATGGCGATGGCGAGTGTGGCAGCAACCAAGGCGGGCAGGCCAAGCGTTGCCGCGATCCACAACATCACGGCGCCCGGCAGACCGATCAGCAGACCCGCCAGCGGAAGCATCCGTGGTGCCGTCGTGAAATCGGGGATAGCATGAGGTTCGGTTTCAAACGGCATCTGCGGGACCGGAATGCGGGAATAGAACCGCAGCATCTGGGCACAATCCCGCAGCACCCGTCGCCATCCGCCAGGCATGGACGTCTCGACTGCGGCATCAGGGGGCGGGGGCAACGTCAAGCAGGGTCTTTCAAGCACGGTCTGATGCGTCTAACAGGCTTGCCAACGCCTGACGACTGTCTGGTTTCAGTTTTCCCCTTGAGGTCTTTCACTCCATGACTGCCACTGGCCTGCCTTTCGATGATGTCCGCGCTCTGATCGGGATGATGCGTGGGCCTGACGTGGCCGCCCTGGACGCAGTGGCGGCGCGGGAAGCGACTCTGACCAAGCCCGCAGGCGCTCTTGGTCGGCTGGAAGAGATCGCGGCATTCATCGCAGGGTGGCAAGGCAAGGCGCGTCCTGCCATTTCCCGTCCGCTTGTGGCGATCTTCGCGGCCAACCACGGCGTGGTGAAGCAGGGTGTCTCACCTTACCCGCAAGATGTGACGCGGCAGATGATGGAGAACTTCACGGCCGGCGGGGCTGCGGTGAACCAGATTTGCGCCACGTTCGATATCGGCCTCAAGGTCTTCGATCTCGCCCTCGACCATCCCACGGGCGACATCACGGAAGGTCCAGCGCTGGACGAGAAGGCGGCGGCCGCGACCATCGCCTTTGGCATGGAGGCAACGGCGGGTGGGTCCGATCTGCTGTGCCTGGGCGAGATGGGCATCGGCAACACGACCATCGCGGCTGCGATTTATCATGCGCTCTATGGCGGGAGAGCGTCGGACTGGGTTGGCCGGGGCACCGGCATCGACGATGCTGGCCTCGCCCGCAAGATCGCTGCGGTGGAAAAAGCGGTGGACTTGCACAGGCCGCACCTGGCCGATCCGCTGGAGGTGCTGCGGCGGCTTGGCGGGCGAGAGATTGCCGCGATGGTGGGAGCCATCCTGGCGGCGCGGCTGCAGAATGTGCCGGTGATCCTCGACGGCTATGTGGTGACCGCCGCAGCAGCCATCCTTCATGCCATGGATTCTTCGGCACTCGATCATTGCCTCGCCGCGCATGTTTCAGCGGAGGGGGCACATGCAGCGGTGCTGAAGCGCCTTGGCCTGAAGCCGATCCTCGATCTCGGGATGCGGCTGGGGGAGGGGAGTGGCGCGGCGCTTGCGGTCAGTATCGTCAAGGCGGCGGTGGCCTGCCATACCGACATGGCGACCTTCGCACAGGCCAAGGTTTCGTCGAAGACCTGAACCACAACTCGCGCAGGTTCAGGCGGCGTCCTTGGAGACTGCGGCCATTGTTTCCATCACACGGGCGGCAGGAATGATCACGATCACTTCCGTTCCCTCGCGCAGCTTGGAACGCAGGTGGAACTGGCCGCCATGCAAATCGACAAGACCCTTGACGATGGGCAGGCCAAGGCCGGTGCCCTGCTCGGCCGTCTTGATGGCCATGGTGCCGCGACCAAAGGTTTCGAGCACGGTGGACAATTCTTCCTCGGGAATGCCCGGGCCGGTGTCCTTGATGGAGATGTACTGGCCGCCATTGGCAGTCCACCCCACCTTGATCGTGACCTCGCCGCCCTGTGGCGTGAACTTGATGCCATTGGCCAGGAGATTGATGATGATCTGACGGATGGCGCGCTCGTCCGCCCAGATTTTCGGTAGCCCTGGTTCCAGGGCGGTCTTGAGCGTGATGGACTTCGTGCGAGCCCGCAACTCCAGCATGTGGCGGCAATCATCCGCTGTCGCAGAGAAGTCGACCGCCTCCTCCTGCAATTCATAGCGCCCGGCCTCGATACGCGAGAGATCGAGAATTTCGTTGATGATGTTGAGCAGGTGCTCGCCGGAGGAATGAATGTCGACCGAGTAATCCCTGTACTGCTCGACAGAGTGCGGCCCGAAAAGTTCGCTTTTCATCACCTCGGAAAAACCCAGTATGGCGTTGAGCGGCGTGCGCAACTCGTGGCTCATGGTGGCGAGGAAGCGGGATTTGGCGAGATTGGCCTCCTCGGCGCGGCGGCGGGCTTCGTGGTGCTTGGCGTTGGCCTCTTCCAATTCGGCGAACAGCTGCTCCTTTTCGGCTCGCACGCCCATGGTCTGCAAGGTCATGTCATGGGCACGCTGGGCCAGCAGCAGGTAGAACACGATGGCACCGATGGACAGACCTGACAGCATCATGCTGCCCGTCTCGGTTGCAAAGGCCGCAATGAAGGCGATGCCTGCAATCAGCGGAAAAAGGCTGGCATAAATGGCCGTGCGAATACTGGACGCAATGATGCTGACGGCGCTGCCATAGATCAGCAAGGCGACCAGCAGATAAATCCGCAGAAAATCGCTTTCCGACAGCAGCGTGACCACGACAATGGATGACCAGACGAAACTTTCTAACGCTTCAACGGCGATGAAGCGCTTCTGCCAGTCTCGCGTGCTGTCATCGTCGGGATTGGTGAGAAATCGCTGGGAAACCAGCACACCCAGGACCATGGCGCTGATGGAGATCGCGGTCCAGACGATGGCGATCATCGGTGGCACCCAAACCACCAGCCCGGTAGCGATCACGGCGGTGTAGATTGCCAGCATGATGCACGATGTGGTCTTGCCCTGGGCGAACAGGCGCAGCGTCTCGAATTCGAAGGCGAAGTCCAGCCCCGAGGTCGATGTCAGTTTCTCGCGGGCCGACTGAATCGTGCTTTTCCGACCGACGCGTTCACGCAAACGGCGGTCTTCCGAAGCCTTTCGGCGATCCACAAGATCGGCAGTCAGTTGGGTCATGGACGAATACGCGGCCTCAGTCGCAGCCGAAACGCAGCCACGCAAGCCAGAGAATGACACCAGATCGTTAAAGTGATCCTGACAAGCCGAGAGAATTTGTGGGGTAATATCGAAATTTTTTGTTCATCGGGCCTCTGCGGGTCCAATACAGGCCCATTGTTGGCCGCGATTCGCGGCATGTGACGCTTCAAGTGGTGCGTCATGAGCACAAGCAGGAGTGGTGATGCAGGCGCAGCGGCGCGGCAGATTGCTAGGGTCACTGGCGATTATCCTCGCCGCCCTTGGCTTGCTCTATGCGCTGAAAGGCGTGCCACAGCGCGACAGCACCGGTGCTGCGGAAGCCATCGATGGGGATAGCCTGCGCCTCAACGGCGAGGAATTTCGCCTCAAGGGCATCGACGCCCCCGAATTGTTCCAGATTTGCAAAGTTTCCGGGCGAGAGACACCGTGCGGGCGCGAGGCGCGTGCCGCCCTGCGCAAGCTGGTCGCCAGCGGGCTGACGACGTGTGTGGGTGGTGAGCGGGATCGCTATGGCCGCCTTCTCGTGCATTGCAGGGTCAGGGGCATCGACATCAACGCGGCGATGGTGCGCGATGGGCAGGCTGTGGCGTTCGGTGACTACGAGCGTGAGGAAACAGAGGCCAAGGCTGCCTATCGCGGGGTGTGGGCTGGCGAATTCGAGCGTCCCCGCGACTGGCGGGCACGCCATCCGCGTGGGAGAGGAGTCGAATAAACAACTTTAAGATGCAATGATTGGAAATCGGCAACGGTTTTTTATGGTTTTCTCACCATCATGCCTGAGTTCACATTTCCCGCAGGTCAGTCGCCCCCGTGTTGCCCGCCCGTATCCTTCGTCCCATTCTGCAGCGGCTCTTCCGGCGGCCCGCTGAAATCCATGCGCGTGACTTGCGCGTCTACACCAACCTGATCGATCATCTCTATTCCGATATCGGCTCAGTCATTGGCGGTGTCATCGGCATCATGGCGCTGGCCTGGTTCTGCCATGTCGCCGATCCGGACAATGGATTTTTCTCCATGATGGTGGTGATGGGTTTGGTGGGCGCTGCCCGCGCCGTGATGATCCGGCACTACAACAAGCATATCAGGGGGACGCAGAAGAGTTACCGGCGGGCCCGGATTTGGGAACTCTATTTCACGGCTGGTGCCTTGACCTTTGCCAGTTTGCTCGGCGCCTTCGCAATCATGGTGTTTGCCGATCAGCAAACGGACACGTTGCGTACGATCACGATTGCAGCGGTGGTTGGCTATGCGGGTGGCATCGCTGGGCGCAATGCGGGGCGTCCCATCGTGGCGCTGGGTCAGGTCGCGGCATCGTGCCTGCCGCTGACGCTTTACATGATGACGCATCCCACCGGAACGAACTTTGGTTTGGCGATCTTGCTGCTGATCTACATGGCGACACTGGGCAAGATCGTGCGTGCCTTGAACGATATCGTTTCCCGCGCCTTCAGGACTGAGCGCGATGTCGGCGAGATCAACAGCCGGCTCGACAATGCCATCACGCATATGATGAGCGGCCTGTGCATGATCGACGGGGAGGGCAAGATCAGCATCCTGAATCAGCGCTTCCGGTTGCTGCTGGAGCTGCCTGACACCCGTTTCGACCGTCTGCACGAAATCCTGCTTTCGGCTCTGGCGCGCGGTACGCTGCACCATGCCGAAATTGGTCAAATCCAGGCCGCCTTGCGTGGCGAGGGTGATCTGGTGCTGAAATTCATGACCGACAAGGGCCAGGTTCTGCTGCTCAAGGTGGGTATTGCGCCTTCCGGCGACCAGATTTTGACGATCGATGATGTCACGGAACAAACACGGGCTGCGGCCGACGTCGAGCGCATGGCGAAATTCGATGGACTGACGGGGCTTGCCAACCGCGCCACGATCCTATCAGCGCTCGGCGCACCGCAGGCGACGGATATGGCCTCGAAAAAGCACACCGAGCAAGGTCCATGCCTGCTCCTGCTCGATCTCGACAAGTTCAAGCAGATCAACGACTCGCTCGGCCATGATGTCGGTGACAGGTTGCTGGTCAAGGTCGCGGAACGTCTGCGTTCGATTGCACCCCCCGATGCCTGCATCGGTCGTCTGGGTGGGGACGAATTCGTCATCGTGCTGCCCGGTGTGGGCCGCAAGGAATGCCTGTTGCTCGCGGCTCGCATCGTCAAGGCCATTGCCAAGCCGATCCGCGCGGGTGGTCATCTGTGCCATACCACGGTGTCCATCGGTATCGCCTGCGGTCCCGAGCATGGGGACAACCCGTCCGAATTGATGAAGGCGGCAGATATCGCGCTCTATGCCCAGAAGGGGAAGGGCCGCAATGGCTTCGATGTGTTCGATGCCGAGATGGCACAGCAACTCGCCAAGCGGCGTCAACTTGAACGCGATCTGGCGCACGCCATCAAGAACGACGGCGTGTATCTGGCTTTCCAGCCGATCGTGGCGGCCGATGATCGGCGGGTCTTGGCGTTCGAGGCCCTGGCCCGCTGGAACCACCCCGAGTTCGGACCCATAGGGCCTGATGTCTTCATTCCTATCGCGGAAAGCACCGGTATGATCGAAGACCTTGGGCGCCACGTCCTGATGGCGGCCTGCCGCGAAGCGATGAACTGGCCGGATCATATCAAGGTCAGCGTCAATGTCTCGCCCTTGCAGTTCAAGAACCAGGACGTGCTGTTCACCGATATCTGGCTGGCACTGTCCGCCAGTGGCCTGCCGGCGCGCAGGCTCGATCTTGAGGTGACGGAATCGGTCCTCATCGACGATGCCCATGGCATGTTGCTGTTGATCGAGGCGTTCCGCGCCATGGATATTTCGGTCAGCCTGGATGATTTCGGCACAGGATATTCTTCGCTGGCCTATGTTCAGAATTACAAGTTCGACAAGATCAAGCTGGACAAGGCTTTCGCCCGGTCCATCGAAACCGACCGCACCTCGCGCGCCACAATCGCGGCGCTGGCCAACATTGCGCAGGCCACGGGAAGCAAGCTGTTGCTGGAAGGTGTCGAGACCGAAGCGCAGGCCCGGATTGCGGCGGCCCACGGGGTGGGCGAAATGCAGGGATTCCTGTTCAGCAAGCCCGTTCCGGCGTCAGAAATTCTCAGTAAAATTTTAGGTAAATTTAACGAAAAACGCGTTGCTTAACCTTGTTTTTGCATTTTCCCTTTACGATTCATTAAGAAACTGGCCTTTTCTCGTTTAAATCGTTAAGATGCGATTAACGAGTTGAGGTGTGGCTGATGGCTTCCAGTGGATTTCCTTTCCCTAGTAATTTTCCATCACCGCATGTCCGCCTCGAGTACGACGAGGAGCGCCGCACCGTCACTCTGGTGCTGTGCCCTGCGCCGCGGGCCTGCGTCACCCGCGATGTCCTTGACGGCCTCCACAAGGGTTCATTGTGGATCCGTGAACTGAACCAGCGCTCGCCTGATTCCGTGCGTCACATGATTCTTGCAAGCGACACGCGCGGCACCTTCTCGTTGGGTGGCGACCTGGATTTTTTCGTCTCCTGCATTGCCAATGGCGACCGCTTGTCACTCCAGACCTATGCGCTGGATTGCGTGCGCATCGGACATGTCTTCCATACTGGCTTCGAGGGCACGATCGCCACGACGGCGGTGGTGTCCGGCCTGGCACTTGGCGGTGGGCTGGAAGGTGCGGCCTGCTGCCAGACGATCATTGCCGAGCGGGGCAGCACACTGCAACTCCCAGAGATCAAGTTCGGCATGTTTCCGGGCATGGGTGCGATCAGCTATCTCAGCCGCCGGGCGCCGGGCGCACATGTGCGCCGCATGGTCGAGACGGGCGAGGCGATCAATCTGCAGGAAGCCTATGATGTCCGCATGATCGACGAGTTGACACCGCTTGGCCTCGGATTGGCGACGGCGCACCGGGTGAATGCCGCGTTATCGCAGGGGTTCCATGGCCGCATAGCGACACGCTATGCATTGGCGCTGGCGCATGGGCCGTCGCTGGCTGAACTCGAGACCATCGCCCGCACCTGGGTTGATGTGGCGTTCAAGATCGACCTGAGGGATATGAAGCTGATGAATCGGCTTGCCAACCAGCAGTTGCGGCTTGGCTCCAGCCCCGTGCGGCCCGTGGTCGAGCCCGAGATCACCGTACCGGGCGGCGTGTTCGCCTTCGCTGCCCCCTTGCGGTGATCGGCAGAAACGCCGCGTCGGGTTTATTCCTGCCAGAATGTGCTGTAGCTGCCTTGAAGTCGCCCCTGTAACGCGTCATTTTCCTCTCGCCATCGCTTGTCTGCGAGGCCGAGGACACATTGACCATGCTGCACCAGATGATGGCATTGCTTACCGCGACCGATGGCAGGAACTTTCTGTCGTCCCGGCGCGGCTTCGTCCTCGGCTCCGCTGCTGTTTCGGGCGCATTGGTGGTTGGCTTTCGCCCTGCGAATGGCGCAGCGAAGACGGCATCAGCCAGTCAACTCACGGGCTACATCACGATTTCCGCCGACAACACCGTGACGATCCGCGCAGCCCACATGGACATGGGGCAGGGCATCCATCACGGCATAGCGACGCTTGTGAACGAGGAATTGCGGGCGGACTGGTCGCAGATCCAGGTCGAGGGCGCAGCAGGCAATCCCCGGCTCTTTGGCAACGTGCTGTGGGGAGGTTCGATCCAGGGGACTGGGGGATCGACCGGGCTGGCGTCGTCGTTCGATCGCTACAGGCAGGCAGGTGCTGCTGCTCGCACGATGCTGGTGCAGGCTGCAGCGCGCGACTGGGGCGTCAGCGTGCAGGAGATCAGCATCGAGCGCGGCGTGCTGCGCCATGGTGCGCGGCAGGCAACCTTCGGAGCCATGGCGGAAAAGGCGGCGGCCCTGCCTGTTCCTGCCAAGGTTGCCCTGCGCTCCTCGAAGGACTGGATCTATATCGGCAAGGACCGGGACGTGGTGGGCAAGCTGGACAGTGCTGCCAAGGTGTCGGGCCGCCAGGAGTTCACCATCGACGTGAAGCTGCCGGGGCTGCTGACGGCAGTGATGATTCACCCGCCGCTGTTTGGCGCAACCGTCGCGTCCGTCGATGCGGCCAAGGCGAAAACCATGCCCGGCGTGGTGGATGTCGTGCGCGTACCACGCGGTGTCGCTGTCGTGGCGGACAGCATGTGGCGGGCTTTGCAGGCGCGTGCTGCGGTCAACGTGGTCTGGGACGACAGCAAGGCCGAGAAACGCTCCACGGCCGAACTGATGGAGTCCTACCGCGCCACCGCCAAGAAACCGGGTGCCGCAACAGCCACCGCGATTGGCAATGTTGATGCCGCGATGAGCCGCGCGGTGAAGGTGCTGGAGGCGACATTCGAGTTTCCCTACCTCGCCCATGCCGCGCTGGAGCCGTTGAACGCCGTGGCAAGGATTACGGATGGGCGCGTCGAGGTCTGGGGCGGGCACCAGATGCCCGATATCTATCAGGCCATCGCCGCGCAGACCGCTGGTGTCACGCCGGACCGTGTGACGATGCATGTGATGAAGACGGGTGGCGGTTTTGGCCGCCGTGCCGTGATGGATGGCGATATCATCCAGGAAGCAGTGGCCGTGTCACGCGCCATCGGTGGACGCCCGGTCAAGGTGCAATGGGACCGGGAGAACGACATGCGCGGCGGGCGCTATCGGCCTGCCTATGTCCACGCGCTGAAGGCGGGGCTCGACACGGACGGCAACATCATCGCCTGGTACAATCACATCGTCGGACAGTCGATCATCACGGGCACGCCGTTCGAGGCAGGCATGGTGACCAACGGCGTCGATGTCACTTCGGTCGAGGGCGCGCACAAGCTGCCCTATGCCTTCCCCGCCATGAAGGTTGATTTGACAACCACCAAGGTCGGCGTCCCGGTGCTGTGGTGGCGTGCCGTTGGCTCCACCCACACAGCCTATGCGGTGGAAGCGTTTATCGACGAACTGGCTGAAGCGGCCGGCAAGGATCCGGTGCTGTTCCGCCTGGCCATGATGAAGAACAACCCCCGACAGGCCGCCGTGTTGCGGCTTGCCGCCGAGAAGGCGGATTGGGGCAAGCCGCTGCCAACAGGGCGCTTCCGTGGCGTGGCATTGGCCGAGAGCTTCAACACCTGCGTGGCGCAAATCGCCGAGGTCTCGGTGGTCGGAGGCCAGCCCAGGGTCCACCGGGTGGTTTGTGCGCTGGATTGCGGCATTGCCGTCAACCCCGATAATATTCGTGCCCAGATCGAGGGAGGCATCGGCTTCGGCCTGGGAGCCGTGCTGAAATCGCGCCTGACTCTGGATGTGGGCAAGGTAGTAGAGGGCAATTTCGACAGCTACGAGGTGTTGCGCATGGAGGATATGCCGGAAGTGGAAGTGCATATCATGCCATCCACGGCAGCGCCGACCGGAGTGGGTGAACCCGGCGTGCCCCCCATCGGTCCCGCCGTCGCCAATGCCTTTTACCAAGCCAGCAAACGCCGTGTGCGCGTACTGCCCTTCAACCGTCCGGAGAATGCGTAACGGTCCAATCCGCAACGTATCCCGTCATTGCTTCCTCGCTACGCTTCTCGCAATGACGGTGGGGGCAGAACACAAAAGCCTGAATCGTCGAGGAGATGTCCGTGCGCGTGATCGATTCCCATACCGAGGGCGAGCCGACCCGGTTGATTGTCCAGGGCGGTCCCGATCTGGGAACCGGACCGCTGTCGGAACGTCGGGCGCTTTTTGCACGTGATTTCGACAGGGTCCGCAGTTTCGCTGTCAACGAGCCGCGCGGCTACGATGCGCTCGTTGGTGGATTGCTGTGCGCGCCGCAGGATCCGACTTGCGCGGCCGGGATCATTTTCTTCAACGCTGCCGGAATGCTGGGCATGTGCGGCCATGGCACCATCGGCCTTGCAGTCACGCTGGCGCATATGGGTCGCATCGGTCCGGGTATCCACCGGGTGGAAACGCCGGTTGGCATCGTCTCGTTCGAATTGTTGTCAAAGAACGAGGTGCGGATCACCAATGTCGAGAGTTATCGCTTTCGCAAGGGCGTGTCGGTTGAAGTCCCCGGTCTGGGGCCGGTGACGGGCGATATCGCCTGGGGCGGCAACTGGTTCTTCCTGACGGAGAACGCGCCTTGTCCACTTGTTCGGGCAAATATCCCCCAACTCACGCGCGCAGCCGACGCCATCCAGAAGGCGCTGAATGCGGCTGGACTGGGCGGTGCCGATGGTAGCCCGATTGACCATATCGAAATATTCGGCCCGCCAGGGACGCCGGGCGGCCATAGCCGCAGCTTCGTGATGTGTCCTGGCGGTGCCTATGACCGCTCGCCCTGCGGCACCGGCACAAGTGCCAAACTGGCGTGCCTGGCGGCGGATAGAAAGCTCGCGCCCGGCGCAGAATGGGTGCAGGAAAGCATCATCGGCAGCCGCTTCGAGGCAAGTTATCAGCCCGGGCGCGACGACCGCATCATTCCCAGCATCACCGGCCGCGCCTATGTGACGGGCGAGACGTTGCTGCTGCGCGATCCGCTTGATCCATTCCGCGAAGGCATAAGGTAGCGGCGTTCCGAGAAGTCGTCTGGACTGCTTCGCTTGGCTCGCAATGACGGGCCGTGCGCTTGCCCGGTCACTCTCGTTTAATGCTCCGCTGGCGGCGTGCCGTGGGTGTGGAAGCTCTCGATGGTCCTGAGGCCCCAAGCCTGGCCCTTCTTGCGTTCCGTTTCGGTCCAGGTCACGGTTTTCCAATCTGGATCGAGGATCAGGCGAGCGCCCGCATTGGCGACCTCTATGCGGTTGCCCGCGGGCTCATAGACATAGAGGAAGAATGTCTGCTGGATCGCGTGCTTGTGCGGACCGGTCTCGATGAAGACACCGTTTTCCAGGAACACGTCCGCTGCCTGCAGCACTTGCTCGCGCTGGTCTACGGCGTAGGTCACGTGGTGGAAGCGCGCACGGCTTTTCGTGTGGTCGCGGGTGTAAGCGATGTCGTAGCTCTTGTTGTTGACGGTGAACCAGCATCCGCCAACATCGCCATTGTCCAGCACGATCTGCTCGGTCACGCGGCTGCCCAGCGCCTTCGGTATGAAATCGCGGATCACGCCCACATCCTGCGCCAGCAGGTTCAGGTGGTCGATGCGCCGCACGCCCGCACCTCGGCCATGGTTGCGCTGCGCCTGGTTCTTGAGCGCGGGCATCTCGTCCATGGGCGGCTGGTATTTGTTTGTGTCGAAATAGATTTCGAAGACATGGTCATCGGGATCGCGGAAACGATAGGCGCGGCCATGGCCAAGGTCGCCGTCGGTCCAGCCAATGCCGCAGCCCATCGCTTCGATCGCCTTGACGCGGCGCAGCAGGGCCTGCTCGCTGGCGGCCCGATAGCCGATATGGGCGACTCCCGTGGTGTTCGATGCCGTCAGCTTCAGTGTGTGGAACTCGTAGTCGTCATAAGCGCGCAGATAGATGGAACCGCCTTCTCGGCCGCTTTCCGTGAGGCCCAGGGTGTTGACGAAGAAATCGAAGCTGGCCTCGGGCTTGTTCGTCAGCAGTTCGACATGCCCGAGATGCGCGATGTCGTAACAGGGTTCGGCGTGCATGGGTCGTCCCTTACTGTTTGGGGATGCCGGCGCGGGTGATGACCTCGCTCCAGCGTGTGATGTCCTGGCGCAGGCGCTGGCCGATGGCGTCGGGCGTGCCACCGCGTGCCTCGATGCCAAGATCGAGAAGGCGCAGGCGGACCGCAGGATCCAAGAGCGCGGACTGGATGGCGGCGTTGAGCGCAGCGATGATCTCGGGCGGTGTGCCAGCCAGTGCGAACACGGCATTCCAGGACGTGACGTCGAAGCCGGGAACGCCGCTTTCCGCGACGGTCGGAATCTCCGGCAGGCCGGAGAAGCGCACTGGCCCGGAGGTGGCAAGCGCACGCAGCTTGCCCTCCTGCAATAGCGATTTGCCTCCTACATAGCCGTCGATGATGATGTCCACGTCCTTGCGCAGCACAGCGGTCATCGCGTCGGGCGTGGTGCGGAATGGCACGATGGTCAGGTCCAGTCCTGCCATGGTCTTGAACAGCACGGCGGAGAGGTTCTGCGATGATCCTACGTTGATGGTGCCGATGTTGATCGCGCCGGGTTTTGCCCGTGCCGCTGCCAGAAGATCAGCGAGGCTGCGGTGGCTGTGATCCGCGCTGGTCATCAGCAGAAAATCGAAGAAGCCCAGCGACGACACCGGCATGAACTGGGTGAGGGGATCGTAGCCCAGTTCCTTGACCAGCGGCACGCTGATCGCCGTGCCGTTGGTGAACAGCATCAGCGTGTAGCCATCGGCGGGTGATCCAAGCGCTGCCCGCGCCGCTGCCACGCCAGCGGCACCGGGCTGGTTGACGATGACGATCTGCTGGCCCAGCAACTGGCCTGTCTTTTCACCCACCACGCGGGCCGTGACATCGGCCAGGCCGCCGGGACCGAACGGAACGATCAGCCGGATCGGTCGGTCAGGATAGCGCACCTGCGCCCGCAAGGGTTGAGCCGCGAGGCTTGCGGCGAGGATGATGGCGTGGCGACGGTCGAGCATGGGCAATTTTCCCTTGGTCAGAAGCCGTAGAGGCGAGCGGGGTTGTCGACGAGCAGCGCCATCAGGGCAGCACTGTCGCCATAATCCTCAAGCATGTCGACGAGGTCGGCTTCATCGACGGGATGTTTCAGGTTGGGATGGGGAAAATCGGTGCCCCACAGCACCCTGTCTGGAGCTGCTGCCATCAGCGCCCGTGCGAAGGGGATGGCGGTGCGAAAGGGCGGAGCGGCAATGCGCTCGGCACCCGAAACCTTGACCCAGACATGCGGGAAACGAACAAGCCGCAGCAGCTCCTGGAACGGGGCCTGTCCTGGTCCGTTGATCGCAGGTGTGCGGCCCATATGGTCGATCACCGCGATGACAGGCAGGCGCTCGACCATGGGTGCCAGCTCAGCGATATCGGGCGCATCGAGATGAAGCACCACGTGCCAGCCCATTGGCTTGATCCGTTGGATCACCCGGTGAAACACCGCCATGTTCGGCGCACCACCCAGGTGCTTCACGAAGTTGAAGCGCACGCCGCGCACGCCGCCGGCGTGGAGTTCTGTCAGCACCCGCTCGCCAAAGCTGTCATCGACAATGGCGACGCCCTTGAGCCGCGCAGGAGCGTCTGCGATGCAATCGAGCATCGCCGCGTTGTCTGTGCCGTGGCAACTCGCCTGGACGATGACGGCGCGGGTGAGGCCGAGGCGACGGTGGAGCGCTGCCAGGGCTTCCTTGGGCGCATCGTCAGGCGTGTAGCGGCGCTCTGGTGCATAGGGAAAGCGCTCAGCCGGTCCAAAGACATGACAATGCGCGTCGCAAGCCAGGTTCGGCAACCCGAACCGTGGCGTGCGGCCTTGTTCTGAAGCGCTCGCCGCCATCAGCCCCAGACCTCCTTCGCCACTTCGACAATGCGCGAGAGCTTGGCCCACTGCTCGTCCTCGGCCAGGACGTTGCCTTCTTCCGTCGAGGCAAAGCCGCATTGCGGGCTGAGGCAGAGCTGCTCAAGCGGCGCGAATTTTGCGGCGGCCTCGATGCGGCGCTTGAGGTTGTCCTTGGTCTCGATTTCGCCGAACTTGGAGGTGACCAGGCCCAGCACGACGTGCTTGCCCTTGGGCAGGTGCCGTAGCGGCTCGAAGCCGCCGGAGCGATCATCATCCCATTCCATGAAATAGCCATCGACGTTGATCTGGTTGAACACCATGTCGGCCACCGGCTCATAGCCGCCAGAGGCAATGAAGGTCGACTTGAAGTTGCCCCGGCAGGTGTGGGTGGTGATCGTCATGTCGGCAGGCTTGGCCGCTGTCGCGGTGTTGAGGATGTCGCGGTAGATGAAGATCAGTTTGTCGGGATCATCGCCACGCTCGGCCAGCATCTTGCGCTGCTCGGGATCGCAGAAATAGGACAGGCTGGTGTCATCGAGCTGCAGGTAGCGGCAACCCGCGTCGTAAAACGCCTTCACCGCCTTGGCATAGGCCTTGCCGAGATCGGCGTAGTAGTCGTCCATGTTGTAGTAGGCGCTGATATCGACCGCCTTCCGGCCGCCGCGATAATGCAGCATGGAGGGTGATGGGATGGTCATCTTCGGCACGTGGCCGGTGACGGATTTCAGGTACTTGAAATGCGCGAGATGCGGGTGATCATCCGGGAAGTCGATCTTTCCGGTGACACGCACGCCATGGCCCTTGGTGGTGACGCCCTTGAAGGCGATGCCAGCGGTATCATGACCGATCACACCGGTCATGTTCTCGAGAAAATCGAAATGCCAGAACGAACGGCGGAATTCGCCATCGGTCACGGCCTGCAGCCCGACCACTTCCTGCTTTTTCACCAGCGTCTTGATTTCAGTGTCCTCGATGCTGGCAAGCTCGGCGGCGGAGATGGTGCCCGCCGTTCTCCTCTCGCGGGCCTCCTTCACGGCTGCGCTGCGCAGCAAGCTGCCCACCATGTCGGCACGGAAGGGCGGTCTTGTTCTGGCGCTCATGGCGTTTCTCCTTTTCGCTCGGGATTGATTCCCACACCCAGGTAGCGTTCGAGATGTGCGGGTTCGTGTAAAAGTGTCCGGCTGTCGGAGGCGTAGACGATGCGACCGCGCTCCAGGATGATGGCCTCATCCGTGAGGCCGAGAATCTTGCGGGCGTGCTGCTCGATCACGATGGCGGCAATTCCCTCCTCCCGCAGCAATTGGCCCAGGACAGCAAGAAGTTCCTCGACGATCAGGGGTGCCAGGCCTTCGGTGGGTTCATCGAGCAGCAGCAGGCGGGGATTGAGCACCAATGCGCGACCGATGGCCAGCATCTGCTGTTCGCCGCCCGAAAGCTGACCGCCCAGATTGGTCTTGCGCTCGGCCAGGCGGGGAAACAGCCTGAAGACCCGGTCGGGCGTCCAGGCACCGGGCTTGGCCACTGCCGTCATGTTCTCGGTGACGGTGAGGGAGCGGAAGATGTTGCGCTCCTGCGGCACCCAGCCGATGCCGCTATGCGCACGCTGTTCTGGCGTGCGCTGCGTGATGTCCTCGCCGTTCAGCATAACTTTGCCGGAGAACCGCCGTGTCACGCCGATGATGGAATTGACGAGCGTCGTCTTGCCGACACCATTGCGGCCCAGCAGCGCAAGCGAACGGCCCTGTCTCAGGGCCAGGCTGATATCGGATAGGACGACCGCTTCGCCGTAACCCGCCCGAAGGCCCTCGATATTCAGGAGATCAGCCATGGATGGCCTCCCCCAGATAGGCTTCCTTGACTCGCGGATCGCTGGCCACCGCCTGAGGTGGTCCATCCGCCAGCACCTTGCCATTCACCAGCACGGTGATGCGAGTGGCGAAGCGGAAGACGATGTCCATGTCGTGCTCGATCAACAGCACGGAGACATCGGCGGGGAGTGCCGCGACCGTGTTCAGCAGCTCCTGCCGCTCCGCTTCCGGCACACCTGCCGCCGGTTCATCCAGCAACAGAACGCGGGGCTTGGCGGCAAAGGCGGCAGCGATCTCGATCTGGCGCTGCTTGCCGTAGGGGAGTGTTGCGATGGTTTCATCCAGGATATCTTCCAGCCTGAAACGCGCCACGATGTCGGCAGTCTCGCGGATGACTGCGTCCTGTCTGTCCAGCGCCTGGAAGAGCCTGGCGCCCAAGCCCAGCCGTTCGGCGACAACCAGCGCGATCATCTCCAGCGTCGTCATCGAGGCGCAGAGCTGGTTGATCTGGAAGGTGCGGGCCAGCCCCAGCTTCACCCGCGCTTCGGGGTTCAGCCCGGTGAGGTCATGCCCCATCAGAACAACCCGCCCGGCAGAGGGTGCCAGAACCCCGGAGAGAAGGTTGACGAGCGTTGTCTTGCCCGCGCCGTTGGGGCCGATCAGGGCATGACGCGCACCTGTCTCCAGAGTGAAGGATACATTGTCCGTGGCAGTGATGCCGCCAAAATGCTTGCTGAGACCGAAGGTCTGGAGAGCGGCCGTCATGGCTGCGCCCCTTCCTTCGTCCGCGAGCGCCCAAACGGCACACGGCGGAGCAGGCCCTTGATGCCGCCATGGATGATCTCGCGGCCACCCAATACGAAAACGACGAGGACAAGGCCGATCCAGAATTGCCAGTATTGGGGGGTCAGCGCCGACAGCCAATCCTGCAGGAACTTGAAGCCGATGGCACCGATGATGCCGCCGTAGAGATAGCCCGTGCCGCCAATGATCAGCACGAGCATGACATCGGCGGAACGGTGAAAAGCCAGCACATCGAGCGACACGAATTGCGTGGTCTGTGCCAGAAGCGCACCTGCAGCGCCGGCATAGGCACCGGCCAGCGTGTAGACCGCCGCCAGCCGCCTGGCGGGTGGCACGCCTGAGGCCGCTGCACGCAAGCGGTTGTCGCGGATCGCCTTGAGCGACAGGCCGAAGGGCGAATGAACGATGCGCCGCGCCACAACAAACAGCACGAGCAGCACGGTCAGCGAATAAAGATAGGCCGTCTTGCCGAAGAGGTCGAATTCGAAACGCCCCAGCAGCGGCTTCATCACCACGCCCTGCAAGCCATCCGCGCCGCCCGTGATGCGGCCCATGGAATTGGCGAGCTCATGCAGCAGCAGCGCGATTCCGAGCGTGACCATGAGGCGGGTCAGGTCGTTGCCCTTGAGCACCAGCGGGCTGGTGACGAGGCCGAGAGCGGCCGAGATCGCAATGGCTGCCGCCAGCCCCAGCAGTGGATCGCCGGTCACGTGGATGGCAAACAGTCCAGCCGCATAGGCTCCTGCACCCAGGAACGCGGCATGACCAAGCGAAACGATGCCAGCATACCCGAGGATCAGGTCGAGCGAGATGGCGAAGAGCGCGATGATTGCGATTTCGTTCAGGATCAGCAACTGGCGCGGGAACAGGAAGAACGCGGCGAAAGCCAAGGCCCAGAACACGAACTCGGCCGGATGCCAGCGGCGCGTGGCACTCAGCGAGGTGCGGATCCTGTCCTGCAAGGCGGTGTTCGCGTCGCTCATGTCCGTGACCTGGCGAACAGCCCTTCGGGCCTGATCAGCAACACAACGACCATCACGGCATAGATGATGAAGGCGCCGATTTGCGGCACGAAATACTTGCCTGTGACATCGGCGATGCCGAGCAGCATAGCCGCGAGAAAGGGCCCGGTGATGGTGGATGTGCCGCCGACCGTGACGACAACAAGAAACGAGATCATGAACTTCAGCGGGAAGGTCGGGTCCAGTCCCAGCAATTCCACGCCGAGCGCACCGCCAAGACCCGCCAATCCCGATCCCATCGCAAAGGTGAAGGCAAACAGCGCATTTACCGGAATGCCCAGGCCACGGGCCACCCGCGCATCATCCACGGCGGCGCGCAGGCGACTCCCGAAGCGGGTCCGCACGAAGCCCCATTGCAGCGCGAGCGCCAGCAGGCCGCAAAGCAGGATCACGAACAGGCGGTAGCGTCCGACGCTGACGCCAAGTACGTCGAAACGGCCCTGCAACCAGGTCGGCAGGCGGATGATCTGCTGGGTGGACCCCATCAGATAATCCGTGGCGGCGACAGCCATGAAAACCAATCCAATTGAAAACAGCACCTGATCAAGATGACTCTTGGCATACATCGGACGATAGAGAAGGCGCTCGAGAAGCAGGCCCATGGCCGCCGATAGAACGAAGGCCATGGGCAATGTCCACAGGAACGGCACGCCGAAGCGCTGCATCAGGATCACGGCTGCATAGCCACCCGCCATGGCAAAGGCACCGTGAGCGAGGTTGACGAAATTCATCAACCCCAGCGTCACGGACAGCCCGCTGGCGAGCACGAACAGCACCATGCCATAGGCGATACCGTCGAAGAGCAGGGTCAGCATGGAGGTTTGCCTCCTACTTTCCTTCTCCCCTTGCGTGAGAAGGTGTCATCGCGTGAGCGATGACGGATGAGGGGTCTTGCGAAGCAAACGAGACACGGCTTCATAGCATTAAAACGGCTTGAGGGTTCGCTCCGCGATACCCCTCATCCGGTCGGCATCCGCCGACCACCTTCTCCCGCAAGGGGAGAAGGAAGCACTCTGAACGGCTGCGCATGTCAGGATATCGATCCGCCGACAATCACCTCTTCGCCTTCACGGGATCCTTCACGTTTGGGATCGTCGTGAACTCCACGTTGTAGAGTTCGCCATTCACCCGCTCGACCTTGCGGATGTAGACGTTCTGGATAATGTCGCGGGTCTCGGCATCGATCGATATGGGACCGCGCGGGCTGACCCAGCTCAGGCCCTTCATGGCATCGACCAGTGCTTCGCCGCCCGCGCCATTGGTCTTCTTCAAGCCTTCGTAGAGGGCGTGCATACCATCATAGCCGCCGACCGACATGAAGTTGGGACGTAGCCCGTTGTTGGCCTTGCGGAAGGCCTCGACATACGCCTTGTTCTCCGGGCTGTCATGGGCGGCGGAATAGTGGTGCGCCGTCGTCACGCCCAGCGCCACGTCGCCCATGGCGTTGAGGATGTCGTCATCGGTTACATCGCCGGTGCCAATGAGGCGGATGCCGCTCTTGTCGAGGCCGCGCTCGGCAAACTGCTTCATGAAGACGGAGCCTGCGCCCGATGGGACGAAGACCAGCAGTGCCTCCGGCTTGGCATCGGCCACCCGCTGCAGGAAGGGCGAAAAATCAGGGTTCTGGAGCGGCACCCGCATGTTCTCGACCTGGCCGCCTGCGTCATTGAAACTGGCGGAAAAGGAGGTCTCGACATCATGGCCGGGACCGAAATCCGAGACGATGGTCACGACGCGCTTGATGCCCTGCTGGGCCGCCCAGGTGCCGAATGGCCCAGATATCTGCGGCACGACCTGGCTGGTGCGCACAATGAAGGGCGAACGCTCCGTGATGATGGACGTGGCGGCTGCCATCACGACCATCGGAGTCTTGGCCTGCGTGGCCAGCGGCGCTGTGGCAAGCGCCAGCGGCGTCAGGCCGAAGCCTGCGATGGCCGTCACCTTGTCGTTGACGATCAGTTCCTGCGCGATGCGACGCGTGACATCGGCCACGCCGGTATCATCCTTCAGGATCAATTCGATCTTCTTGCCAGCAACCGTTGTGCCGTTCTGCTGCATGTAAAGGTTGGCGGCTGCCGCGATCTGCTTGCCAGTCGAGGTGAACGGTCCGGTCATCGGCAAAATGAGGCCGATCTTGATCGTCTCCTGAGCCTGGGCTTGCGCTATTCCCGCCATGAAGGTGGCGAACCCTGTAGCGGCAAGCGCCGTGGCAGCAAGAGCCTTGAGAAAATGTCTGCGCATGGTGGTTCCTCCTGATGTGCGGGCTCGTTGCTCCGCATCTGTTTGTTGGGTCGATTATTTGCCGTCGTGGTCCTGATAAACAAGTCCTGCTTTGGTCAGGGCCTCACGCATCTTGTACATGTCGAGGCCAAGTTCGCCCGAGGCGAGTCTGAGGCGTTTTTCCTCCTCGTTCGCTTCGCGCGCCGCGCCAGCCGCAGCGGTTTGCGTCGCTGCCATACGCGGCACGACCACCACGCCGTCATCATCGGCCACGATGACATCGCCGGGGTTGACCAGTGCGCCTGCACACACCACGGGAATGTTCACCGAACCCAGCGTCGCCTTGACGGTTCCCTTGGCAGAGATGGCACGGGACCAGACGGGAAAGCCCATGCCAGTCAGCGTTTTCACATCGCGCACGCCCGCATCGATCACCAGGCCGAGGCCGCCGCGGGCCTTCAGTGATGTTGCCAGCAGGTCGCCGAACATGCCGTCGGTGTTGTCCGCCGTGCAGGCCACCACGAGGATGTCGCCTGGCCTGATCTGTTCGATCGCCACGTGAATCATCCAGTTGTCGCCGGGTTGCGCCAGCACGGTCACGGCGCTGCCTGCGATTTGTGCGCCGGTGTAGATCGGGCGCATGATGGGCTTCATCAGGCCGACACGGCCCATGGCCTCGTGGCTGGTGGACACGCCGAGGCGCTGGAGCGTGGCGATGCTGGCCATATCCGCACGTGGCACATTGGTGATGACGACAGGCTTCATGCGAGGCGCTCCAAAGCTTCGGGGAAGAGGCGCTGATAGGCCTCGCCATAGGTCATTGATTTGCCCGAGTTGCGGCCGCCCTGCATCCCGCGGTTGAGCGCCACGCGCGTGTAATACTCCCACAGGTGCTTCTGTGCTGCCAGCACCTCGAAGGCGCGGCGCTTCAGCTCCCAGACCTCATCGATGTTGAGGATGATGGTGGGCTTGAAGTTGCACTGCTCGGGCTGGTGCGGCTCGAACAGGTACACGGGCGGCGCAGCGTAGGCGCGGCTGGTATCAGGCTTGTGCCCTGCGGCCTGCGCGATGATGCGGGCCTCCTGAGCAAAGCGCGTCGCTTCCGGGTGATCGACATTGTAGGGGTCTTCCAGCGAATGCGTCAGCACGAAGGACGGGTTCAGTTCGTGGAAGATGTCGATGGCCCGGTCCAGCATGGTGTCTGTGGTGCGCAGAGGATAGTCGCCCGCATCCATGAATTCGATCTCGGCACCCAGGATTGCGGCTGCACGTTCCGCCTCATCCTTGCGTCCCGCCTTGACCTCGGTCAGCCTGGCCCCGGCCTGCTTCCAGGCGAACTGGCTTTCGCCGCGTTCGCCATAGGCGAGACACAGGATTTTCACGCGCATCCCACGCTTGACATGGAGCGCAATGGCTCCACCCGCGCGCCACACGAAATCGCCGGGATGCGCGGTGATCACAATGCCTGTTTTCGTCTGGTCGCTCATTCTGGTTCCTGTGTTTGCGCTGTCATTGCGCTGTCAGCGCGTTTTCGGGCGCAAAGGCTGTTCCATCGAACAGTTTGCGAGCGGTGCGAAGCAGTCCGGCGTGATCCACCGCCGTCTCGCGCCCTGGCCCGCCCATCGTCAGGTTCACCGTGAATTCGCCTGTGGGATGCTCGACGCTGACGGATTTGAACTGACCCTCTGGCAAACGCGCCACTTCGGAGGCGGGGGTTCCGGGCATGGCCGCTGCCGTTGCAACCGTGACCGCCGCGAAGACGCCAATGGAGGCATGGCATTCATGCGGGATGAAGCTGCGGGTGCAAATGGCTCCGCCCTGCGCGGGTGCCGCGACCAGCGCGAGCTTGGGGATGGCCTTGGCCGAAACGTCGCCAAGGTTCATCATCGGTCCGGCAATGAGGCGGATGGCGTTGAGGCGTTGCTTCAACGCAGCATCGTTATCGAGCTGATCGCGCGGTTCATATCCGGTGAGGCCGACATCGCTCGCCTTCAGCACGATCACGGGCATCCCGTTGTCGATCAGCGTCACGGGAATACCGAGGATCATGTCGCGGACATTTCCCGTAGGCAGCAGACGGCCGCAGACCGAACCTTCGGCGTCGAGAAAATCGACGGTAATCGGTGCCGAAGCTCCCGGTGCGCCGTCGATGCGGGCATCGCCTGCATAGTTCACCGTGCCGTCCGATGTCTGAACGGTCAGATCTGCAACAGTGCCGGTGTTGACGGTGCGCACCCGCACCTTGGTCTGCCCTCGGGTAGCCGGGACCAGGCCGCGCTCGATGGCGAAAGGCGCGACGCCGGAGAGGATGTTGCCGCAGTTCGGCGTGGTATCGACCATCGGCGTGTCGACGCCGACCTGGGCGAAGAGAAAATCGATGTCGCAGCCTGCCAGCGTTGAGCGCGAGACAATCGCCACCTTGCTTGTCAGCGGATGCGCACCGCCCAAGCCATCGATCTGGCGCGGATCGGGCGAACCCATGATCGCCAGCAGCAGCCGGTCCCGCGCAGCAACGTCGTGGGGCAGGTCGTCTGCAAGGAAATAAGCCCCTTTCGAGGTGCCGCCCCGCATCATCATGCAGCGTATCGCGTTCATCCGATGCTGATCCCCGCACGTTGGATGACGCCACGCCACAGCGTTATCTCGCTCGCAATATGCCGGGCGAATTCCTCCGGTGTCTTGCGCAGGGCGAGTGCGCCATCATTCTCCAGCGTCTTCACGATTTCCGGAGCATCCATCAGCCCGTTGATCGCGCCGTTGAGGCGGGTGACGATGGCATCCGGCGTCCTGACCGGGGCCACCAGACCATACCATTGCACGGCCTCGAAGCCGGGCAGGCCGCAGTCGGAGATGGTTGGCAGTTCCGGCACGAAAGGCAGGCGCGCGAGGCTTGACACCGCCAGCGCCCTGAGGTGTCCGCTTGCGACCAGCGGCAGAACCGCTGGTCCGCCGGTAAGCGTGAACTGGATGGTGCCCGCCACAAGATCATTCACGGAGGGCGCGGTTCCCCGGTAGGGTACATGGACCGCCTTGATGCCTGCGGCATGGGCGAGATAGGCACCAGCAATATGGGCCGCGCTGCCGTTGCCGCCGGAGCCGTAGTTGAGCTTGTCCGGGTTGGCGCGGGCATAGGCCAGAAACTCTTCGAAGGTCCGGGCCGGTACGGCTGGATTGACCACAAGGATATTGGGGACGGTGGCGACCAGCGCCACGGGCCGGAAGTCCTTCACCGGATCATAGGGCAGGGCGGGATAGAGCGAGGGGTTGAAGGCGAGAGTGCCGATATGGCCCATCATGAAGGTATGCCCGTCGGCATCGGCTTTCGCCACGCCCGCCGCTGCAGTTGCGCCACCCGCGCCGGGGCGGTTCTCGATGATGATGTTCTGCTTGAGCAGAGGTTCAAGTTTCTGGCCGATGATGCGCGCCAGCAAATCCGTGCTGCCGCCCGGCGTGAAGGGCACGACGAACTTGATGACCTGCGATGGCCAGGCCGGTCGGGCGCGGGCGATGCTGGGTGCTGCCAGGCCAGCGGCTGCCATGAATGCCAGGACATGCCTTCGGGTCAATGTGGGCCGATCCCCGCAATCCTCAGCCTGAGCTTGTCGAAGGCTCGAGGATTGTGGAGCACACCCTGCCACGGCCTCGCCCTTCGACAGGCTCAGGGTGAGGCCGAATGGGACATCCGCGTTCGAAGGCAGGTTTCGCATGACCGTCATGGACGCACGCGTGCCCCTCTGGCCTGCGCATCCGCCACAGCGCCGACCAGCGCAGGATCACGCCTCAACCCCGCCACCATTTCGGCGGCTTCGCGCATTTCGGCGGAGCGTCGGATGCCATGGGTTGCTACGCGCTCCTGCATGGAGAGGGATAGCGCAGGCCAATCGATGGAGGGGAAGGTTTCAGTCAGGCTGGCGAAAACCTCGCTCTCGACATCCCAATGGGCGGCTGACGCAGCGCAGTCCACCATCAGCACCTCCAGCCCCTTGATGATGATACTGCGGCAGAGCTTCATGGCGGAGGCACGGCCGTAGGTGGTGGCGACAGGCGTGAGGTTCATGCCCAGCGCGTTCAGCCTTTGCGCCAAGTCCTGCGCCTGCGGCCCACCCGCCAAGATCGGCACAGCGATTCCCGGCTTGAGTACGGGTGCCATCACCGCACCCTCGACATAGTACGCACCGGTCGCGTTCACGTATTCCGCAGCCCGCCGCTTGGTGTCGGGTGAGGCTGAGTTCACATCAAGATAGAACTGTCCCGGTATGAGGTGACGGGCAGAGTATCGGGCGACATCTTCTGCCGCGTCCGCCGTGACCGAGGAAATCACGAGTTGGGCTGTGCGCAAGGCACTGGCCGCATCGGTGCAGGGCATCACGCCAAGCGCGGTCGCCTTGGCCGAGATGGCATGGTTGGGAGCGTCCAGCAGCAGATCATAGGCTGCAATGCGGACACCGCCCGTGGCAAGCAGTCCTCTGGCGAAAGTCTGCCCCACTTCCCCAAAGCCGATGAAGGTGATCGATAGTGGATTGTCTGACACCACTTCAGTCTGCTCCTGCCCGTGGCACGACATTGGACGGAATGCACATTCATGAGCAAATGAAATAATTTTGCCAATTGGTGCAAGATGTGCATGAAATATGCGAAGTACATTCCGTTATTGCTGTGGACTTTGACTCAAATTTGCCGCTGCAGCGCCTGCGTGATCAGCCCGAGCAGTACGGACGACAGTGGCGCGAGCGCGTGCCCCTTGCGGGTGATCACGCCAAGGGTGCGCGTAATGCCGGGCGACACCAGCGGCAAGGTCATTAGATTGGGCGAATCCACGGCGCGGATCGCCAGCTTGGGCACGATGGCATAACCCACGCCGGAGCTGACCAGCGCCACTGCCGTGGTCACGCGCTGCACCTCGTAGCGCCAGTTCAGCATTTCCTTGCGGGCACCCAGCGCATCGTCGATGAGGATGCGGTTGCCGGTCTCTGCGCTGATGCGGATCAGGGGCAGGTGCTCGATCTCGGCCCAAGCGACGCTGCTGCGCGCAGCCAAGGCATCATCACGGCGGCAGACCAGCACGAAGGGTTCTTTCACCAGCGGCTTCAGATCGAGATCCCAGCGGTTCGCCGCCACGATGGTGATTCCGAAATCGGCATCGCCTGCCTGCACACGCGCCGCGATGTCCGAGGCGGAGCTGTCATAGACCTTTACCGGAATGTCCGGATGATCCCGACGAAAGACCGTGAGCACATCGGGCAGGCACACCACGGCGATGGTGGGCAGGCAGCCAAGCACGATTCTCTGCTCGGTCTGCTGTGCCATGCCGCTGAGGTGATCCAGCGCCGCTGTCATCTCGTCCAGCAACCGTCGCGCCCGAGGTAGCCACTCGGAGCCAGCGGGTGTGAGCGCGACCTGCCGCGTTGTGCGGCTCAAAAGCGAGACGCCGACGCCGTCCTCGAACTTGCGCATCCGATGGCTGAGTGCGGTTTGCGACAGGTTGAGATGCGCGGCCGCGGCCCGGAAGCTGCCGCGCTCCGCAATGCAGACGAAAGCCTGAAGGCCGAGGATATCCAGATGCATGACGCGACTGGTTTATCTCAGGTCTTCTCCACATTCCAGAATGGCACCACCTCGGGCATCCCGATGATGCCCTTCAGGTTCTTGCGCCAGGCGGAGGCCCGGAAGAACTGTCCGAGATAGACATGATGGACATAATCATAGGCATTGGCCTGCATGTCGCGGGCCAGCTTCTGCCGCTCGGGCAGCGTGGGGGCCAGCGCCCAGGCGTCGCGCAGCTGTTCCTGCCTGGCGTTCTCGGGCCAGCCGAACCACGCCTTGTCGCCGGTGGCCGCATGGCCACTTGCTGCGATAGGGTTGGAGAAGCCATAGCCCGTTGCCGCGGTGATGAAGATGTTCCAGCCACCTTCTGCCGGAGCCTTGCGGTTGGAGCGCCGGGTGACAGTGCCGCCCCAGTCGCTGGATGCGACCTCGGCGTTTACACCAGCCTGACGAAGCCATTGCGCGATCAGGAGCGGCGCGGGATTGGCGAGATAATGATCCGATGCCTGCAACAGCACCACGGGTCTGCCATCATAGCCCGATGCCTTGAACAGGTCACGGGCCTTGGCGATGTTCTGGCCTTCCTTCAGCCACTCCAGCCCGGCGTCGTTCTCCATGTCGGTACCGCAGGCGAAGAAGGCACCGCATTCCTTCCAGCGCTTCTCGCCGAACACCGCCTTCATGATGTCCGACTGCTTGATGAGGTGCAGCATCGCACGGCGTGCCTCCACCTTGTCGAAAGGGGGATGCAGGTGGTTGAGCCGCATCCAGCCCATGTGGCCGGTCTTGTTGAGGCCCTGCACGACGATGTTGGGATCAGCCTCCAGGCCATCCAGCAGATCCTGAGGCGGCACCTCGTAGAAATCGATCTCGCCGTTCTGGAGTGCTGCCAGGGCCGTGCCCTGGTCGGCGATGTTCTCGAAGATGACACGGTCCAGCTTGACCACCTTGCCACCGGAAAGACCTGAGGCTGCCTCGCTGCGGGGGCGATACCCGGCGTTGCGGTCATAGACATAGCGGTTGCCAGGCCGTGTGTCGTCGCGGTTGAGCGTGAATGGGCCAGAGCCAAGCGCGTCGCGGACCTGCGTGTTCGGGTCAGTTTCGGCATCCTTCTTCTTCATGATGAAGCACAGTGAAGGATCAAGTTTGGCGAGTGCCTGGATCACCAGACCATAGGGTTCCGAGAGCACAATGCGAAACGTCTTGTCATCGACGACCGGCGTGTCCGCAACTCTCCTGAACAGGTGCTGGCCAAAGCCGTCACGGGCAGCCCAGCGGCGGATGGAGGCCACGCAATCGGCGGCCTTCACGGCCTCGCCATCGGAAAACGCGAGGCCGTCGCGCAATTCGAAGGTGTAGGTCTTCTTGTCGTCCGACACCCCCCATTTTGAAACCATCTGTGGCTGTGGCGCGAAATTCTCATCCACCGCGAACAGCGTGTCGTAGATCATAGCGCCGTGATAGCCCGTGATGTTTGCGGTGGTCCAGATCGGATCGAAGACCCGCAGGTCCGAATGCATGACGGCCCGCAGCGTGCGGGCGCGCGACGGCGTGGTCTGCGCGAAGCTGATATGGGGCGCGGCGATCAAGCCGGCCGCGCCTGATATGAATGTCCGTCTGGTGCTGTGCATCCTGGGCTCCCTCAAGCCCTCACCCTGAGCTTGTCGAAGGGTCGAGGGCGATGTTTCCGGTTTTGGCTGAATCATCCTTCGACAGGCTCAGGATGAGGTCTTCGCTCGCAAAACGTACTATCACATAATCAACTCCCCTTTCGCCCCTTTGTCCAATGGCCATATCGGGCGGGTGATGTGCTTGTAGGGTAACGTCCTAGGATTGCTCGTCAGCGGGCCATCGCCGGAGGCGTAGATCACCTTGCTGGCGATCGGCGCGAAGGCGGCGAAGAAATGCTGGTTCGACTTCACCACGAGAATTGTCTGCTTGGTGGGTGCCACGCCGTGATTGCCGAAAAGGTCGATGCCCATGGCCTGGGCGCGGGTGGAAATCAGCACCGCGGAGACGCCTTCCGGTGTGCGGACCGTCGCCACGTCGCCCAGCGGCACAGGACTGCCCGCGAAGCTCTGGAAGCTGTCGCGTTCGGTAGCGATGATCTCGACCAGCGCATCCACCGGCCTGCCGGATGTTCGCGCCACCTTGCCACCGAAGCGGAACGGCAGTTTGGTGCCCTTGGCGGCATCGAAAGCGAGTTGCACCGCCACCGGATCCCATAGGGGGGCAACGGCCGCGTCTCGCACCTTCCGGGCGATCAACCGATGCAGGAAGGTCGTGTTGTCGGAAGGGGCGCCACCGCCTGCATTGTCCGTGGTGTCTGCGATGACCACGGTGCCCTTGAGCGACAACGCCTCGTCGATGGCATCATCGGGCTTGAGCAGTCTGGGCTGGATGCTGACGCGCATGGCGACAAGCTCGCGTCCGATCTCTTCTGCCAGCCGGTCACCCCTCGCCTTGTCATTGTCGGTGATGACGAGGATGCGGGCGCCTGTCTCCGGCGTGTCCCCTTGCGAGAAGCCATGGCCGATGGAGACGGAGAGCACACCATTCTTGCCCTCCATCGCCATGATGCGGTCGACAAGGCCGCGCATGGGCTGGCGGTCCGTGGGGAAGTAGGCTAGCGTCCGGCAATCCCAGACCGATTTCACCGGCTTGATCTCGCCCCGGATCATGCGTTGCACGAGTGTGACCACCTCATGTCCGCGGGGCACGAAGTCGGTGTGGGGATATTCCTTGTACATCACGATGATGTCGGCAAGGCCGCAGCGCTTGAGCGTCAGATGGCAGTGCGGATCAAGCTCCACGCCCACCACTATTCTCGCGCCGACGACCTTACGGACATGGGCCAGGAAATCGCCCTCGCAATCGGGATAACCCTCGGCGACCATTGCTCCATGCAGCGAGAAGACGCAGCCATCTACCGGCATTGCCGCCTTGAGCTGGCCGATGATCTCGTCGCGCATCCGCTCATAAGCGTCGCGTGTCGCGGTTCCGCCGGGCTGGGCAGCGTAGCAGGAGCCTTCGATGGCGATGAAGCCGTCGGTTTTCGCCCGTTCCCGCGTCACCCACAGCGCCGCGGTCTGCAACGTCGCCAGCGGCGGATGGGTGCCAGGCGGGAAATAGGTCTTCTCGGTGAAGGCGCGGTAGCTCGACGGCAACGGGAAGAAGGTGTTGGCCTCTAGGGCCAGGGCAGCTGTGAAGATGCGCATGAATTGTGCCTTCTCTTCCGCTTCTCCCAGGGGAGAAGGGCAGGAACGAACGCCCTTACACCTTCTCGATGTTCCAGAAGGGCAGCAGCTCAGGAATGCCGATCACGCCGCGCACATTGGCGCGGATGGCAGCGGGCTGTACCCATTGGCCGAGATAGGCATGGGGCACGAAATTCCAGGCATTCTCCTGCATACGTCGCGCCACAGCCTTGCGGGCATCGAGTGTGGCTGCAGCTGCCCATTCGTTGCGCATCACCTCGTGGGCGGCATCCTCGGGCCAGCCGAACCAGCCCTTGTCGCCGATGGCGGCATGGCCTGCGAGACTGATCGGGTTGCCGACATTGGCGCCGGACGCCCAGGTGATGAAGATATTCCAACCGCCGGCATCCGGTGCGCCCTTGTTGGCGCGGCGCTGCACGATGCCGCCCCAGTCGGCGGCGGCAAGCTGTACATTGGCCCCGATCTGGCGCAGGGCCTGGGCGATCAACTGCGCCGAGTTGTTCATGAAGGGAATGGTGGTGGCCTGAAGGATGACGATTGGCCGTCCATCATAGCCCGATTCCTTGAGCAGTTCCGCCGCCCGCTTCGGGTTGGGTGCTGACTTGAACCAATCCGTATTGGCGTCGTTCTCCATTGGCGTGCCACACGAGAACAGCGAGCCGCAGGTCTTGGAATATTTCGGATTGGCGAAGGTCGCCTGCATGAAATCCTTCTGGTTGATCAGATGCAGCAGCGCCTGGCGGGCTTTTGGGTTGTTGAAGGGCGGGTGCAGGAAGTTCATGCGCAGCCAGCCGACATTGCCCGTGGGATTGAGAACCTGAAGCCGCAAGTCCTTGTTGCCTTCCAACTGGTCCAGAAGATCGAAGGGCGGGCTTTCGACCATGTCGATCTCTCCCGATTGCAGCGCGGCGATCGCGGTCTGCTCATCGCGGATGTTGTCGATCACGATGCGGTCGAGCTTCGCCACCTTGCCGCCAGCGGAGCCGTTGACTGGCTCGGACCGCGGCACATAATCGGCACGCCGGTCATAGACATAGGCCACGCCCTGCTTGGTGGCATCGCGGTTCATCACGAAGGGGCCGGAGCCGACATATTCCTTGATCTGCTGCATCGGGTCGGTTTCGGCCTCGGCCTTGCGCATCATGTAGCAGACATTGGTGCCAAGCTTGGCCAGGGCGTCCTGCACCATGCCATAGGGTTCCTTCAGCACCAGCCGAAAAGTCTTCTCATCGACCACGGGCGTGTCCGCTACCCGCAGGAACATGTGCTGGCCAAACCCGTCCCGCGCTGCCCAGCGGCGCATCGATGCCACGCAATCGGCTGCTGTGACCTGCGACCCATCGGAGAATTTCAGCCCGTCACGCAGCTCGAAGGTGTAGGTTTTCTTGTCGTCCGACACACCCTGCTTGCCCACCATCTGCGGTTGCGGGTTGTTCTCGGCGTCTGCCGAGAACAACGTGTCGTAGATCATGCCGCCGTGATAGGACGTGACGTTCGCGGTGGTCCAGATCGGGTCGAACGAACCAATGTCGCCATGGATGACGGCCCGCAACGTGCGTGCTCTTGTTGGCGCGGTCTGTGCAGTTCCGATGGCTGGCAGGCCAAGTGCGGCGGCGGCGGCAAGCCCGCCTTTCAGCGCGGTGCGACGCGTGGTGGTCATGACAGTCTCCCCTGTGCCGACCTGATCCCGACGTCCTCCCGACGTTCCTCCGGGTTGGTGACAACGGATGCTATTCAGGCATGGAGTGAGGCGAGGCGCAAGGGATTCGATTCCGCAGCGAAATCCATCATGACAGGATCACACAGAGATTGCCTCGAACAGTCTCCGCTGTGCCTCGGGCATCGCCACCGGTGTGTTGCTGGCGCGATCAACATAGACGTGGGTGTAACGGCTGAGTGCGACCGTCTGCGCCCCGCCTGCGCGGAACAGGCCGAGACGGTAGGTGACGCTGGAACGTCCAAGCCGCACGACAGACAGGCCGACCTCCAATTTTTCCGGATAGGCCACGCTTTCGAAATAGGTGCAGGCTGTCTCCACAACGATGCCGACGACGGTCGATGTCTTGAGATCGAGCAACCCGGCCTCCATCAGGTGACGGTTCACCGCCGTATCGAAGTAGGCGTAATAGATGACGTTGTTCACATGGCCGAACACGTCGTTGTCATGCCAGCGCGTGTCGAGCGGGATGAAATGCCGGAAAGCCGAGCGGGGGAGAGGTATGGGTCGATCGGTCATCTGAGTTCTTTCCTTCTCCCTTGGGAGAAGGTGGTCGACAGATGTCGACCGGATGCTGGAGAAGCCCGACGGTGAGTGGTTCACCCTCATCCGTCTGCCCCTGGCAGACACCTTCCCCCAGGGGGGAAGGAAAGACAAGTCGTCACCACGCAGCCCTGTAGATCGCCAGTGCATCGGCTTCTGTCAGTGCCCGTGGGTTGTTCGCCAGCAGGCGTGTCTGCTTCATGGCATCTGTAGCCAGCATCGCCAGCGCATTCTCGCCGATGGTCATGTCGCGCAACCGTGTGGGCAGGTTGAGTTCGACGGACAAGCGGGCCAGCCGCGCGATGAAGTCTTCGGCGCGTTGTGCAGAGGGAACCGTTGCAAGCTCGGGAAAGACATCACCCGCAATCTCGGCGTATGTCGCTGACGCCACGGGCAGGTTGAAGGCCAGCACATGCGGCAGCACCAGTGCGTTGGAGAGGCCGTGCGGGATGTGAAAATGCCCGCCCAGCGGATAAGCCAGCGCGTGTACTGCCGCTACGGGTGCATTGGCGAACGCCTGGCCCGCCAGCAGCGACCCCAACAGCATCGCAGCCCGCGCCTCGCGGTTCTGCCCGTTGTGGACGGCCTCGTGGATGTTGGCACCCAGCAGCCGCAGGGCTTCCCGCGCCAAGCTGCGTGACACAGGGTTGTTGTTGGGGTTGGCCGAGGCATAGGCTTCGATGGCGTGTACCATGGCGTCCACGCCCGTTGCCGCCGTGATCGCAGGTGGCAGGCCGAGCGTCAGGTCGGGATCGAGCAGCGCGACATCGGGCAACAAGATGGGCGAGAGGACGCCCTTTTTTTCGGCTTCACCCGTGGTCACGATCGCGCCAAGCGTGACCTCCGAGCCTGTGCCCGCTGTGGTCGGAACCATCATCAGTGGCAGGCGCTGGCCCTTCACGTTGCCCATGCCGTAAATTTCGGCCAGCGTTTCGTTGGAGCGTGCCAGCAACGCCGCCAACTTTGCCACATCCATGGGTGAGCCGCCGCCTATGGCGAGAACGCCTGTCGCCCCGTGGTCACGCGCCGCTTTGGCAGCGGCAAGCACGATTGTTTCGGGCGGATCGGCCACGACGTCGTCGTAGATATGGAGAGCGCATCCCGCAGCCTTGAGGCTTGCCAGCGCCGGGTCGAGCAGTCCCGACCGCAACAGCCCGCTGTCAGTCACCAGCAGAATGCGCTCGCCCAGCAGCGGTCGGGCGATTGAGCCGATCTCCGCCGCCTTGCCGGGGCCGGAGATGATGGTTCGCGTGGTGTTGAAGGTGAAGGGTGTCATGGCCAGAGTGTGGCAAGCACGAGGGGCAATGACAAGAAATTCCGCGTTTTGGCTCTGCGGATTTGTCGAGAGCGGCGTGGTTCTGTATGGCAACAGCGTCATGAACAGCCCTCACCCCCGTTCCGTCACGCTCACCCCACCGCAACGCCCGCTCAAGGGGAGGCTTGTCCTGCCCGGGTCGAAGTCGATCACCAATCGTGCCCTGCTTCTGGCAGCACTGGCGAAAGGCAAGAGCCGTCTCACCGGTGCCTTGAAGAGTGATGACACGGCGCGGATGGCCGAAGCGCTGATCGCCATGGGCGTGGGCGTTGAGGAGCCGGATGCCACGACCTTCGTGGTCGCAAGCACAGGTGTGCTGAACAAACCCAACGAACCGCTTTTCCTGGGAAATGCCGGAACAGCCACGCGGTTTCTCACCGCTGCCGTGGCGCTGATCGATGGCGATGTTGTGGTGGATGGCGATGCCAACATGCGCAAGCGCCCGATCAAGCCGCTGGTGGCGGCGCTGGCGCAACTCGGCGTGGAGGCCGAGACTCCGACGGGCTGTCCACCTGTCACTGTGCATGGCAAAGGCCATGTGCGTGGCGGACGGGTCAGCGTTGATGCCGGGCTGTCCAGCCAATATGTTTCCGCACTGCTGATGATGGCGGCGCGGGGCGATGCAGCCATCGAGGTAGCTTTGACCGGAGATCACATTGGTGCGCGGGGGTATGTGGACCTGACCACGGCGGCCATGCGGCACTTCGGGGCGTCCATTCATACGCTGTCCGAAGGCATCTGGCGCGTCGATGCCACGGGATATCATGCGATTGATCTGGCGATAGAGCCTGATGCGTCGGCTGCGACCTATCTGTGGGCGGCGGAGGCGATCACCGGCGGCCGCATTGACCTGGGGCATCCCGCAGACAGCTTTACCCAGCCCGATGCTGTGGCACATGCCATGATTGCGGCCTGGCCGGATATGCCAGCGATGATCGAGGGATCGCAAATGCAGGACGCGATTCCGACGCTCGCCGTGATCGCGGCGTTCAATGAAACGCCTGTGCGATTCACCGGCATCGCTAATCTCCGCGTCAAGGAATGTGATCGCATCAGGGCACTTTCATCAGGGCTCAACCGTCTCAAACCGGGCCTGGCTGTCGAGGAGGGCGATGATCTGATCGTGGTGGGTGATCCGGCATTGATAGGCCAGAGCCGTCCCTGCACCATCGAAACTTTCGATGATCACCGCATTGCCATGAGTTTCGCACTGGCCGGATTGCTGGTGCGGGCTGTGTGCATCCTCGATCCAGCCTGTGTCGCCAAGACTTATCCGGCGTTCTGGGACCATCTGGCGGCACTTGGGGTTGAATTGGTTTTTGCGGACTGAAGCTGTTCGCTTATGCCTATCTACTCCGCCTTGCGTTCCGCCACCCCCAGCGCATCCGCCAGCCGTTGCTTGGCGCTGCCGGGTTTCAGCGGTTTCTGCTGGCTTTCATGCGGTGCCCAGGCGGTGAGCCAGAGGATTTCGAACGTGGCCCGTAGCCTGCCGTCCGGGTCGGCAAAGCGGCGCTGATAGACTTCAGCCGCCCGCAGGAACATGGAGCGTGGGGTCAATCGACGGCTTCGCTCCGCCAGGATATTGGTTGCCCCCATGGCGCGAAGGTCTGCCATCAGACTGAACATGGTGCCATAGCGCACGGTCACGCTTTCGCTGTCGACAACGGGGAGGGCAAAGCCTGCACGTTGCAGCAGGCCGCCCATGTCGCGCACATCGGCGAAAGGGAAGACGCGCGGGGAAACGCCGCCGGTAATCTCGCTTTCGGCCTCCGCCAGCGATTGGCGCAGTTCCGTCAGCGTTGCGCCGCCCGCGAGACAGCCGATGAACAGCCCATCGGGTCGAAGCGCACGGCGGATCTGGACCAGCGCACCGGGAAGATCATTCGCGTGCTGAAGCACGAGCCCCGAGGTGATCAGATCGTAGGTTTCGGTTGGCAGGCCAAGTGACTCGGACGCTGTCGGATCAACCGATATGCGCGTGATGGCTGCCTCGGGTCGTGCCAGTTGCAGCACGTGCGAGAAGGCGTCGGTTGGCGTGCCGACGTCCGCGATGGCGGGAAAGGGACGCAGCACGGGGGACAAGCGCTCACCAAGATCATCCGCCGCACGACGCAAAAGGAAATCCGCGCCATCCTCCAGGCGCTTCTGCCGCTTGGCTAGGGTCTGCATCACGGCGTGATCAAAAAGGCGGGGCGCGGTCATCGGTCCTCCCTATGGGACTCGAAAGCGCTGGCGTAAAGCGCCATAGTAACGGGATGACGCCTTCAACCGCTGACAGCTCGGAACCGGTTGCCGCCCGCCCTTCGCGCTGGGGTAAAATGGTGCGAGCCACGTCTCGCATGGTGCTCGATGCGGCTTATCCGCCGCAATGCGTGGCCTGCCGCGAGATCACGGCGGAGCCAGCGACGCTGTGCCCGGCTTGCTGGCGGGACATGCCGTTCATTTCGCGTCCCTTCTGCGAGCGGCTGGGCACGCCGTTCGCAGTCGATATCGGCGGACCGCTCTTGTCGCCCGCTGCGATCGCCGATCCGCCAGTGTTCGGGCGGGCGCGTTCGGTGGCACATCACCGGGGCGCGGCCCAAGAACTGGTGCATAAGCTGAAATATGGTGATCGGCAGGAACTCGCCATAGCCATGGGTGGCATGATGGTGGCCGCGGCCACTGATCTGCTGGCCGAGGCAACGGTGATCATTCCTGTACCACTGCACTGGACCCGGCTGTGGCAGCGGCGTTTCAATCAGGCGGCGGCACTGGCTGCGGCGCTGGGTCGACGCTCCGGCCTGCCAGTGGAGGCAGGATTGCTTCGGCGGCGCAAGCGCACACTGCGGCAGGTGGGCCTGACCCGCAGCCAACGGCAGGAGAACCTGCAAGGCGCATTCATCGTTCCTGACGACATGAAAGCCGTTTTGCGTGGTCAGCACGTGCTGCTGGTGGATGACGTGATGACCACGAGTTCAACCGCCAACGCGGCCTCGCGCGTGCTGCTGAAAGCGGGCGCGGCCGCTGTCGATGTCGTGACCTTTGCAAGGGTTGTGACGGCGTCGTGAATGACTATCTATTGCCATGAACAGGAGCTTGAGCTGATGCCTGCCGTCACGATCTACACGAAATCCTGGTGCCCGTATTGCAGCGCAGCCAAGGATCTCCTCAAGAAGAAGAATGTTGCCTTCACCGAAGTCACGGTAAAGTCCGCCGAAGATCAGTCCGCAATGGCGCGAAAAGCCGGTGGACGCAGCACCGTGCCGCAAATCTGGATCGGCGATCGGCATGTTGGCGGCTGTGACGATCTCTACGCGCTGGACGACAAGGGCGAACTGGATCGGCTGCTGGCGGCATGATCAAGTACGCACTCCGCTGCGACAAGGGCCATGGCTTCGAAAGCTGGTTTCCCTCCAGCGCCTCGTTCGAGACGCAGGCGAAGCGCGGACTGGTGGAATGTCCGCTGTGTGGCTCAACCCTCGTGGACAAGCAGATCATGTCACCCAGCGTGCGCCTCAAGGGTGCCGCAGCACTTGTGATCGATGCGGTTACGCCGGATGCAGTGGCGGAGCCAACGGTCGCCCCTGAACAATCCGTGGCGCTTTTGGGTGAACAGGCCGAGAAGCTGCGCATAATGGTGCGCGAGTTGCACGCGCATGTGACGGCTAACACCGAGGATGTGGGCGCAAAATTCGCTGATGAGGCCCGCAAGATTCACTACGGCGATGCCGAGGAACGCGCCATTCGTGGAAAGGCGACACCGACCGAAGCAGCGGCCCTGCATGAGGAAGGGATCGGCTTCCTGCCGCTGCCGACTCTGCCGGAAGAGCGGAACTAATCGGGCTGCAACTGGGTTGTGCGTCCTTCAAGGCTCCGCTTCGCTGCGCACTTCAGGATGAGGAAACCCGAGCATTGCACACCATCCCTCATCCTGAGGTGCGAGCAAGGCGAGCCTCGAAAGACGCACCACAGTGATGCTATCCCCGCTCAAATCCCGCCGAGGCTGACCTTGCCGCGTCGGTCAAGATCGCGCATCCGGGTATCGTAGCTTGCCCAGTTCGCGCGGCTGCGCAGTTTCTTGCCGCTGGCCAGGCGCTTCGCCGCCTGCTGTGTGCCGATGGCGACGCCCATGCGGGTCGTGTCGGCCCTAAAGCCGAAGGTTGGTTCCGGGACGACCCCCGTCACGGGATAGCCAATGGAGGCCAGATGTTGGCGCACCCGCTCGCAATAGCGCACGGACAGCACGGAAAAACGCGTTTCACCATGACCAGCGCGGTATTTCATGACGGCTGTGCAGATATCACCCTTGGCAAGCCGCCAGGCATCGGCGAGATATCTGACCCCGAGGGGGATGTTCACCTCTGGCGCGGCCAGTTGTTCGACAGGCCCGGTGTGGCCGAGCATCCGGGCTGTCGGCGGCATGACCTGCATCACGCCGTATTCGCCATCCTTGCCGCGTGCCGCCGGATTGTAGTTGCTTTCGACACGCATGACGGCATCGGCAAGGGCGGGTGGAAGGCCACGCCTTTCGGCCTCCGCCGACGCAATGGAGCGATAGACTGCAATGCGGCGATTGCGGTCAATGGACGGCGTGGAAGGCGCGGATTGACCGGGTTGCAGCGAAAGATCGGGTTCTGCAAGCGCAGGGGAGGCTGCCCAGGTGCAGATCACTGTGGCGATGACGGCGAGCGAACGCAGCGCAGCCCTCACCATGATGCTGCTATTGCAGCTTGCTGAAGCCGGACGCGAGGCTCGACGGCGACAGGCGTTGTGTCTGGCCGATGATCTCGGGCAACTGCGAGGCAGGTGCCGCAGCCTGTGGCCCAGCCGAGGGTGTGCCTTGCGCCTGACGCCGGGGTGGCAGCGGCACGTTGACACGATGCGGCTTGATTTCCTCGACCTTGGTGCTGTCCGCCACAGGTTCATCCTTGGAACCCAGACCAACAGAACCGATCATGCGCTGGAAGACAGAACGTGTCGCTGGTTCCGCCGGTGCGGCCGCGATGGCTGCTGCGGACTGCGCGGGAGCGCTTGTGGTGGCGACAGCAGTGCCAGAAGACGAAGGTCCAGCTTTTGCAGGCTCGACTTTGGCAGCTTCAACCTTGGCAGCTTCAACCTTGGCGGCTTCAACCTTGGCAGCCTCAACCTTGGGAGCGTCAATCTTGGCTGTTTCCAACTTCGGCGCATCGGTTGCTGCCATGGCTGCTGCCAGTTGCTCCTGCTGCGCGAGTTCCGCGATCTGCATGGAGCTGCGGCCCTTGGCCTTGTGGGTCTTGTATTGCTCGACCGGCAGTTCGATCGGCGTGAAGGCAATGGCGTCCGTGCGGCTGATGCCGTTGCGCGTCGTGCCGACCGGACGGTTGTTGCCGGCAAGGATCGTTTCCTTGAACAGCGGGTGCATGTCGCCATCACGGTAAAGCCGCTTCACGGCGCGCGATCCCTTCGACACGAGTTCCGCCACCTTGATCTCGTCCTGACGCTGCTTGGCAGCCACGGCAGTGCTGACGTCCGGATCAGCCTGTGCTCCGCAGGTGTCGCTACCAAAGCCATAGCGACCATTGCAGGCCGCTGTCTGCACCGGGCGCTTGGTCACCTCGAAATGGTCGCTGCCCTGCTTCAGGTTCTTCCAGAATGCCATGTGCGGGTCGTTGCGAAACTTCGCCAGGTTTTCAGGGGTCATGCGGAAGGGCATCGACTGCAACTGGATCTGTGACTGCCCACCGGCGAAGGCCTCGCGGCTGAGCGCGTAGATATCGGCGACCTGGCTGTCCGTCATGGCAAAGCAGCCCATGGACGAGCAATCGCCATGCACCATGATGTGCGCACCAGTGCGGCCGAGCTGGCGATCAAAATTGTTGGGATAACCCACGTTGAACGAGAGATAGAAGCTCGAATTCGGGTTCATCGCACCCTGGGTCACGCTGTAGAAGCCTTCGGGTACCTGGCGGTCGCCCTCACGCACCTTCGGGCCAAGCTGGCCGGACCAGCGGCACATGGGATAGGTCTTGAGCAGGGCCATCTTGCCCGATGCATCCTGTTTCCAGACCTCCAGCTCGCTTTCCAGCTTGAAGGCGCGGATCAGGATCGGTGCATGGGTACGCATGTTCTTCTCGCGCATTTCCGCCTGCATCTCCATGGAGATCGGTACGTAATGGCGGCCGCTGCGGGGCATCGCACCTTCTTCCGTGCAACCAGCCAGTGCCAGTGCCGAAAGGGCCGTTGCGATCAGAAGTGTCCGACGGAAAATGTGCATTCTTCTTCGGCTTGATGACAGGCGTTGCGACATCACTCCCATGAGGAGCAAGGAGCTTTTATCCTTACACAAATCTTATCGCAAGCGCAGCAAAGCAATGTGTCAGGGTCAACGCCCCGTTAACGGCCTTGGCATGAACGGGAAATGAGCAGTTCTGGCCGCTATTTGCAGCTTATCACGAAAGCGTGCGGTTCACGCGGTGCGGGCTTGCGCTCCGATGCGATGGAGCCGGTTACCTCGTCGGGCTCGGCCTTGCGATAATAGTCAGCCTGCTTGAAACCCTTCGATTCGCAGAAGCTGTCCGCAATGATCTTGCCGCATCCGCCCTGCTTTTCCAGGCACTCGCCGGTGCCGTAGCCTTCCTGATCCGTGATGATGAACAGGGTCTGGCGGGCATTGGCCAGCGGATCACGCGGCGCCTGTGCCTGCGACAGGCCAGAAAGAACGAGCGGGCCAAAACAGATGGTGGCGAGGGCGAGCGTGCGAGTCAGCGACATGAGACAATCCTCCGGCGATCACGCGGGTTGGCGTTGACGATGCCGGGTTATGGTTAAAAAAGCCTGAAACGGCTGTGGAGAGGCTCTTTCGCACGGTATCTTGACGTGTCGCCCTGAAAAGATCACAACACTCGCATGACGAAGACGCAGATCATTTGCGCCACCATTATTTGCGGCTGAGCTTCGCTCTGGCCGGTTCTGTTTCGTCTGATTTCACCAAATCATACCAGGATCACCCGGCCAGCCGAGAGGCAAGGTTCGTTTTTCGACGGGGATTATGATGGCTGAGACGCCACGACTGAGGCTCTACAACACGCTGACGAAGGCGAAAGAGGACTTCGTGCCTCTCGATGCCGGCAATGTCCGTATGTATGTCTGCGGCCCCACGGTCTATGATTTCGCCCATATCGGCAATGCGCGGCCGGTGATCGTGTTCGATGTGCTGTATCGGCTGCTCAAACATCTCGCAAAACAGGGTGTTTGGGACGGCGGCAAAGGTGAAACCATAGTCACCTATGTGCGCAACATCACGGACATCGACGACAAGATCAACAAGCGGGCGTTCGACCACTGGACGAAAAAGCGCCCCTTGCTGGACGAGGTGCGGGCGCTCACGGACATCACCACGAAGCAGTACGAGGATGACGTCGCGGCGCTGGGCAACCTGCCGCCGACGCATACGCCGAGGGCGACGGATTTCGTCTGCGACGGTGCCAAGCCGATGGACATGGTGCGCGTGATCGAGCGGCTGGTGGCGAAGGGCCATGCCTATGCGGCAGAGGGCCATGTGCTGTTCCACGTGCCGTCGATGCCGAACTATGGCCGTCTGTCGCGCCGCACGCTCGACGACATGATCGCCGGTGCGCGGGTGGAGGTGGCACCCTACAAGAAAGACCCGATGGATTTCGTGCTGTGGAAACCCTCCGATCCCGCGACGGAGCCGGGCTGGGAGTCACCCTGGGGATTCGGGCGTCCGGGCTGGCATATCGAGTGCTCGGCCATGAGCGGCGCGTTGCTGGGCGAGCAGTTCGATATTCATGC
>JANNEO010000140.1:0-47335 GCA_031378805.1 Hyphomicrobiales bacterium | reverse complement strand
GGCATGGGTGCCATGTTCAAGGTGGTCGCTTTCGCAGCCCCCGGCCAGCCAGTGCCGCCGGGGTTTCCGGGCTGACGCAAGGGCCAGACCTGTTTGACATTGCAGCGAGGCGGATTATCCATCCGCAACACCCGTTTTCGGAGAAGCGTCATGGCTGCCCCACACTCACTTCTGCTGATCGGCGCGGGCAAAATGGGCGGGGCCATGCTGGAGGGCTGGCTCAAGCAAGGCATGGCACCCAGCCAGATCACGGTGGTCGATCCGTTTCCGTCCGAGCGGATGCACGCATTGGCCCAGCATGGGTTGCGCTTGTCGCCCGCGGTCGAGACCATTGGAGCAGCCGACGGGATCGTGCTCGCGATCAAGCCGCAGATGCTGGATTCTGCGACCGCATTGCTGCAGGCTGTTGTCACACCGCAGACACTGCTGATCTCCGTGCTGGCGGGCAAGACCATCGCCAACCTGCGGGACCGCGCCCCCCAGGCCCGCGCCATCATCCGCGCCATGCCCAACACGCCCGCCGCCGTCGGTCGCGGCATCACAGGTTGCGCGGCCTCTGCGGAAACCACCGAGGCGCAGAAGGCCACCGCCACAGCGCTGCTGTCAGCCATCGGGCGCGTCGAGTGGGTGGAGCACGAGGGCCTGATCGATGCGGTGACGGCACTCTCGGGCTCCGGTCCCGCCTATGTCTTTCATCTCGTGGAAGCGATGGCGGCGGCGGGCGAAAAGGCCGGACTGCCCGGCGACCTCGCCATGCGCCTGGCCCGCGCCACGGTGGAAGGAGCGGGTGAATTGCTCTTTCAGGAGCCGGAGACGCCAGCGGCAGTCCTGCGCCAGAACGTGACATCACCGGGCGGCACCACGGCGGCAGCGCTTGGCGTGCTGATGGCGGAGCATGGCCTGACACCACTCATGACAAAGGCGGTCGCAGCCGCAAGGCTCAGGGCCGAGGAACTGTCAGGCTGACGCCAAAGGGTTGAACCCGTGCCAGGAGTGCCCGCTCTTAATCCTTCCCCCTTGCCGGGAAGGTGTCGCGGCGCAGCCGTGACGGATGGGGATGGTTGAGGATAAGGCGCCAAGGTCTGAGCGACCACCATCCGGCCCTGCGGGCCACCTTCCCCGCGAGGGGGAAGGAGAAGAGCGGGCGTCCAAACCGCGACAAGAGACACCTCCCCAAAAGCAAACGGCGGACCCTGGGGCCCGCCGCTTGAAAATCACGCTGGAGGATCACGCCCCGCCTCAGTTTGGCGGAGCGTAGCCCTGCATTTGCGCCCAGACATACCAGTTCTCGACCACTGTACCAGTGAGCAGGATACCGATGCCGCCTGTCAGCGTCGTCAACACCGCAAACCACCAGGCCCAGCGATGGATGGATTCCATGGAGGCATTGAAGCCCATGGTCCAGCGCCAGAACAAGGCAGCCCGTTCCGAAGCGGTGCCACGATCCACGATCTGCTCGATCTCGCGCTCACCGCCATAACGGCTGACGGCGAGTATGGTCGCGCCATGCATCGCGAACAGCAGGGCGGAGCCGTAGAGGAACGCAATCGAGAAGGCGTGGAAAGGGTTATAGAACAGATTCCCATAACGAAGTGAGAAATTGTTCGTCCAATCGAGATGAGAGAAAATGCCATAGGGCACCATCTCACCCCAGTTGCCCATGAGGATCGGGCGGAAGAAGTTCAAGACGAACATCAGCCAGATCGCAGAGAGAAAGGCCCAGGCGACATGCGTGCCCATGCCAAGGGCTTTCGCCCTGGTATAGGTCCGCGCCCACCACAAGAGAACCGAAGCGCCGAAGAAGAAGCTGGCGATCATGTACCAGCCGCCTTCCATGAGTGGCGGGAAACTCAGGCCGTATTTCGCGTCAGGCGGATCAAGCGACAGCCAGAACAGCTTGCGCACAAACTGCACGGGATCCCAATTCACCTGGAGCCAAAAGTTTAGGCCAATGATGTTGAACGCGATCAGTCCCGCCGCGATCGACAGCAAGCCCCAGACCCCCAGATAGAAGGGACCAACCTGCGCGTCGCCGATCTTGCCCAGCCAGTAGTTGTGGCTTGGCGTGCTGCGGTCGCTGGGGCGCGGCCGATCATTCCGCTTGGGCCCCAGGTCGTTCGGGCCGTGAATCTGGACCCGGGTGAAGATGTTTTGATATTCCAGACCAAATGCCATGATCGCCTCCTCACTTCGCCCAGAATGCGGCGTTCAGCCACCAATTCCACCAGTCAGCCCAGGCACCTTCCCAGAGCGGGCCGCTGATCACGATACACACAGCACTCCAGAAACCTGCCGACAGGGCCAGGAAAAGCCCCAGACGGTGGATGCCCAGCGTACCGATGGAATAGCCGATGAGATCGCGGAAATAGGCGTTCTCGTGCTCCGGCGTTTTCACGACCTCCCCCTTGGCAGGGTTGACCGATGACAGGATCAGCGATCCATGCAGCCCCAGCGCCAGCGTAGTGGTGAAGAAGAACGTCACCGCGATCATATGCGCCGGATTGTAGTGGAAGTTGCCGTAAGTGTAGCCCGTGGTCGACACCCAATCGAGGTGAGTCCAGATGCCATACGGGAAACCGTAGCCCCACGCCCCCATCAGGACGGGGCGAACCACCACCAGGGTGGCGTAAGCACCAACTGCGACGAAAAAGGCCGCAGGCACGTGATAGCCCATGCCCAATTTGTTGCAGATCTCCACTTCGCGCAGCGCCCAGGATGTGAACGTCGCCAGGGCGGCGAAGGTCACGAGCTGCCAGATGCCACCCTCCTGAAGCGGAGCCATTGACAGCCCATACTTGATATCAGGCGGATTGACGCTGATCCGCATGGGGTTCCACACGTTCTGCAGCGACGCATCGAACAAGATCAATCCGATCCCGACGATGGAGAAGAAGATGACGGATACGCCAAAGAAGCCGACATAGAACGGCCCGACCCAGAAATCGAACAGGTCGCCGCCGATGAGCGTGCCGCCTCGGACGCGATATTTCTTTTCAAAGCTCAACATGGACATGGGCCGACCCTCCATACGTCGCGGACCATCAGTGAAAATCTCAGGTGAGCTGCAAACGCATCAAGAGAGAGCACTGGTCAAATGCCAGAACCGCCAGGAAATGGACGGCTACGCGCTGCTCCATCGATGGGTTCGCACCCCGCTCGTTCAGGTTAGTTTTGCCCGGGGTCGCAGACGGGTTGCCCGCGACCCCAAGCATGGTCTTCTCAAGCGAGATCAGGCAGTCGTCTTGAAGACGATCGGAAGACCTGCGGTCACAGGACCGGTCTTCATGATCTCTGCCTTGGGACGCGACGCGCGTGGACCTTCAATCCAGTTAAACCTGTCCGTGGAGAGCAGGATGAAATGGATGAGGATCGCCAGCGAGAACAGGAACACGTCCAAAGCGATCAGGGCACGGCGTGGATCGAAAATGAGCCAAATCTTATGCATAGCTTGTCTCCTTACCCGATCAGCGACGTGAGGGACTGGATGCTCTCCAGCGAGGTGTACCCCTTGATGCCGGGGAACCACGGACGCCAGTTCCACACCAGGAAGTGTGCAACAACAGCAACCGCCGTGAACATAATGTAGCCCTGGATCATGTACTTATGAACCTCTTGGGCCTCAGCGTCCGTCAATCCCGTGAGGGATTCTCTATTGTCAGCCATGACCTGACACTCCTTCTATATCGGCCCGAAAGCCGCTACCGCGCCCATCCCGCGCGGCGGGGATCACCAGATAAAGGCCTGAGCCTCTCTCCGACTGGTCCGTAACGCTCCTTGCGAAGCGGTACGGAAATTTCTCCCCCTTCCGCATTACCCAAGGAATGCGGATGGTATCGTGGCCTCTGCCGTCTCGCGGGCTTCCGCGAAGACAGACTTTGACCGTGTGGAAACGACCGATTTGAAGCTGGAGCGGCGAAGCCCCAGCCGTGAGGCAACCGCGACCGCGAGGAACAACGGATAGGTCAGCACCACCAGGAGCCGCACTTCGATACGCTCGAGGCTGCGGCCTCCCTTGCGGCGGTGCGAAACCCGCTTTTCCGAATGCGCGGAACCCGCTGCTTCAACCAAACGTCCTTGTCCGGACATGTCTGCATAGGTCATGGACGTTCTCCTTGTTGGCCTAACGATGCGGGGAATGGATGCGCCATGGCGTTACCCTCCCCCTGATGTGCCGAGCGCGCTTTGCGCCCTCGACACGCTTGAAACGGAAACTTCGCCGGCGCCGTCGGCGCGGGCATTTTTCTCAGCAGCGTCCCGCAGCCTCTTGGCAGCAGAGATGCGCACCAGAACTGGATGATCCTCGACCACCTGGTCGAGCATGGCTTTTGCCTCGTCACTCCACGGCAACTCCTCGTGAAGGCGCGATGGCGTGGGATCGATGGCATCCATGTGGGTGCCGATTGGTAGAATGTTGAACAGCGCATCGAACAGTGCGTTGCAGACTTCCTGCACGATGTAGACCGCGCCCGAGTAGCCCATGAACGGCGTGCCGGTGTGGCGGCGGATGATGGCGCCTGGAAAGGACGCCGGGATATACATCGCCCGCGCACCGGTTTCCGCCATGTACATGCGCTCGTTGTAGGAGCCGAACAGCACGAGCGGCGTCTTCGTCTGCACCAACTTGCGCACCTCGTCGTTCAGCGTCTTCTGACCGGGCTTGCGGGAGATTGCGAAGTGGCAGGGCAGGCCCATCTCGTCCTCGAGGAAGAGCCGCAGGCCGCGCGCGTAGGTTTCGTTGGCGACGACACCGAAGGAAGCGGTGGCGAAAAAATCCTGGGTCACGGAACGCCAGAGATCCCAGAGCGGCTTGATCGTCGTGTGCTTCTCGCGTGCGATGAAAGGCTCTGGATCAAGGCCCAGCAGATGGCCGAGCGAGCGCAGGAAAGCTGTCGTGGAATGCAGCCCGATGGGTGCCTGCAGATAGGGTCGCTCCAGCACTTCGCACAGGGCACGGCCATACTCGCGGTACATGCAGACATTCACTTCGGCGTCACCCAGCTTGACGATGTCAGCCAGATGCGTGCCAAGCGGGAAGCTCATGTTCACTTCCGCACCAATGCCCTCGATCAGGCGGCGGATTTCAGCGAGGTCGGACCAGGTGTTGAACGTGCCATAGATCGGCCCGATGATGTTCACCTTGGGCTTCGCGCCCTCCTTGCGGGCCTTCAGCGCGGGTGTCTTCTTGGGTCCGAACTGCTTCCACAGCCAGGCCATGGCCCGGTTGGCGGATTGCCATTGGTCCTCGTCGATGGTGCGCGGCAGGAAGCGCAGGATATTCGTGCCCTCGGGCGTCACGCCGCCACCGATCATCTCGGCAATGGAGCCGGTGACCACGACGGAGGGAAGTGCAGGATCGAGCGTCTTGTGCGCCCGCTTCATCGCGCCTTCGGTGCCCTTCTGTCCGAGTTCTTCCTCGGCCAGTCCGGTCACGACGACGGGCAATTCATGCGGCGGCAGCGCGTCGGTGTAATGCAAAACCGAGGTGATCGGCAGGTTCTCGCAACCCACCGGGCCGTCGATGATGACCTGCAGACCCTTAACGGCCGTGAAGACATAGGCCGCGCCCCAGTATCCCCCTGCCCTGTCATGATCGAGGACCAGCATCAGACGGTCTCCCCGATTGGCTTTTCGAGGGAGTTGTTCAGCGCGGATTGCATCGCCTGAAGCTTCGCCATCTGCTTCTTCTTGAATTCGGGGCGATCCCGTGGCGTATCCAGCCAGATGCCGGAAGTGTCGCCTTCGCCCACGCCGGCGAAGAACTCCTTCATGGTGTCGAAGCGGGCCTTGTTCGCCATGGCGGCGTTCACGACGGTTGCCAGTGAACCCGCACCCGCCACGCCCATCAGCGGACGGGCCGATATGAGATTGGTGAAATAGAGCGACGGTGTCGCCCGCTCCTTCGCGTGCTGCACAACCGGCGTCGTACCAATCGCCAGATCGGGCTGGTAGCGATCAACGGCGCGCAGATCCTGCTCCAGCGAGGCACGGAACTGCACTTCGACGCCACGGTTCTCGAGCCACTTGAGATCGGGTTCCGACCAGCGCGTCTTGGGACAAGCGGAGCCAACATATTTCACATCCGCGCCGCTCTCGAGCAGCAGACGCGCGACCAGCAGTTCCGAGCCTTCGTAGCCGGAAACCGTAATCTTGCCACTGATCGGCTTGGCGGCCAGCGCCCCCTTGATGGCGGGCAGGAACTTGGCTTTCGCCGCTGCAATCTTGTCTGACGTGACCGAGCAGACCTCTCCGATGGCGGAAAGCCAGGCATCGGTGCCGTCGTGTGCAACCGGCGCGGAGCCGATGATCGGACGCCCTGCTGTCTCGAACTCGCGGATCGAGGCCGTATAGAACGGATGGATCGCGGCGACCGCCGTGCAGTCCAGCGCCGCATAAAGTTCGCGCCATTCACGCGTGGGAACCACGGGACCGGCTGCGAGACCCAACGGCTCCAGCATCTGGCCGATGCCGACGGGATCAAGCGGGAACATTTCGCCCAGAAGTGCCACGGTCGGGCGCTCGCTGCGGCCAGTGCGAGGGGCGGCAACAGGGCCTTGCTCGGCTTCAGCGCGGGCATAGGCCAGCATCGCGCCAGCCAGCACGTCCTTGGCTTCCGCATGGGTCGGCACACCAAAGCCCGGCACATCGATGCCGATGATGCGCACACCGTCGATCACCTTGGGGAGAATCCGCAGCGGCACGCCCGATGCAGTCGGCACGCACAGGTTGATGATAACGACGGCATCATAGAGCGCCGGATCAGCCATCAGATGCACGGCGTCGCGGATATCCTCGAAGAGCTTGCCGGTGACAAGCGTTTCGGAGTTGAACGGGACGTAGCCGACCGTGCGGCGCGCACCATAGAAATGCGACGTGAAGGTGAGGCCATAGACGCAGCAGGCGGACCCCGAGAGGATCGTCGCCGTGCGCTTCATCCTGAGGCCGACGCGCAAGCTGCCGAAAGCCGGGCACATGCTCTGCGGCTGGTCGTGCGGACCCAGCGGATAGTCCTTGGCGTATTGGTCGAGGATATCGCTCTTGCCTGCGGCTGCCGCAGCCTTCTTCAGCTCATCCTTGCCCGAATGACAGCCCAGACCAGATGCCACCTCGCCACCCGGCTCAACCACGGGGGCAACGGGGCGGCTTTCCCGCTCACCGGGCTTGCCCTTCATGTTGTCGATGAGAGTGACCATGGTTCTGTGACTGCTTTCAGGCGTTGTCGTAGACGACTTCGAGGGTAGGCTTTTCAGTCACGGTGCCGCCGCACATGTCGGCGAGCGATGCAGGTTGAAGCACGTAGTCGCGGCCCGTGGTCGAGGCACTGAACAGGCCGAGCAATTCATCACCCGTCAGGGGCGTGGGACGCATCGGCGGAGCAATGGCGACATTGGCACCGAGTTCCTCGAAGAGCGGCCCCCATTGGGTATTCGGCCTGCCGATGATCTCGTAGGTCGCACTCTTGCGGCGGATATCCTCGTCTGCGGGGATGGATGCCAGGACCGGAATGCCGACGCGCTTGGCAAAGGCTGCCGCCTCGCCTGTGCCGTCATCCTTGTTGATCACGATTCCTGCCACGCCGACATTGCCGCCAAGCTTGCGGAAATACTCAACGGCCGAGCAGACATTGTTGGCGACATAGAGCGACTGGAGATCATTCGATCCCACGACGATGACCTTCTGGCACATGTCACGGGCGATCGGCAGGCCGAAGCCACCGCAGACCACATCGCCCAGGAAGTCGAGCAGCACGTAGTCGAAGCCCCAGTCATGGAAGCCCAGCTTCTCCAGCAGCTCGAAACCGTGGATGATGCCGCGCCCGCCGCAACCGCGACCGACTTCCGGCCCACCAAGCTCCATGGCGAAGACGCCGTCGCGCTTGAAGCAGACATCGCCGATCTGCACCTCCTCGCCAGCCGCCTTCTTGCGGGACGAGGTCTCGATGATCGTTGGGCAAGCCTTGCCGCCAAACAGCAGCGAGGTGGTGTCGCTCTTGGGGTCGCAGCCGATCAGCAGCACGCGCTTGCCTTGCTGTGCCATCATGTAGCTGAGATTGGCCAGGGTGAAGCTCTTGCCGATGCCGCCCTTGCCGTAGATGGCGATGACCTGCGTTTCCTTCTTGACAGAGGCCTCCACAGGTTCCGACGTCACGGCGTCGGCCAACTGTTTCAGAGCGGCAAGGCCAGCGGCTGTTGTCCCCGTTTCCGGGTTCCAGAGCGGCGCGGCAGCCGATGGTTTGGCAGGTGACGCGATACTCATGGCAACTCTCTCCAGTCGAGGATCATCTTGGTGCAGGACGGATCCGTAAAGGCCACGGGATAGGCGGAAACAGCATCCACAGCGGGACGGCGATGGGAGATCAGACCTGCCAGCGAAAGCTTTCCACTCTCCAGCAGCGCCAGCACGGCGGACAGATCGTCGGGCTGCCATTCGGCAGCGATGCGCAGGCGCATCTCGCGCATGAAGGCGGGCGGGAAGACGAAGGACAAGGGCGCACTGTAGAAGCCGGCCAGCGTGATCTCGCCACCTTTGGCCGAACGCAGCACCAGCGTATCCAGCAAAGCGGCATCACCACTGACATCATAGATACTGCGGTAATCGCAGCGGGTATCTGCGGCGGGATCGAGAACGGCATAGCCAAGCGCACCAGATTGCCGCTCAGGCTGCTTTTCCCAGACCGTGGGTGCATCGGCGCCAAGCGCCATCGAGACACGGGCGATCAGGCGACCGAGCACGCCATGCCCGACAATGAGATCAGGGCTGCGACCACCGGCGATGGCATGGTGGGCCGTGGCGGCGAGCGCCAGCAGCACGGCGTCAGGCCCAAGTGATGTGGAAACGGGGATGGCTTTTGCACCTGCGACCACCAAGCGCCGCGCCGCGCCGCCAAACAGTCCGCTGACATCGCGGAACCCGCGCGAGCCTGGAACGAAGACATGCTGGCCGACCGAAAGTCCTGACTGGGTGCCCGCCTGGCTCACGACGCCTACGGTTTCATATCCCGGTACCAGCGGATAACTCAGACCGGGAAATTGCGGCATCGTGCCAGACCAAAGGAGCTTTTCTGTCCCTGTGCTGATGCCGGACCAGAGAACATCCACCACCACATCGCGGTCGGTAGCATCAATCAGTGCCACTTCGTCAACGACGAGAATTCGGGGTTCTTGCATGATCACCGCGAGCGTTTGCAACGGGTGCTCTCAATCTGGTTACTGCCGCGGGCTATGCGGTCAGTTGTCAATTTATCCTGACATTATTTTATGTCACTTGGGGGTTACACTTAGGCATTGCCGCTTTTTTCGCCACGACAAGGGCGGTCAACAGCGGTCGCCGCGTCGGAATGACCTTGGCTTCGGCAAATCCTGCCTGTTTCAGCATCAAGATCAGTGTTTCGGGCGTCCTGGCCCGTCCGGTTCCCATGGCGAGCAAGTAGAATCCGAAGTAGGCGTCTGCCATGGCCTCGCCACCTGGGACGCCAGACATCGGCTCCGCCAGAATCAGCGTGCCACCAGGTTCAAGTGCTGTGTGGGCGGCCCGCAGCAAGCCTTCCACCACCGGATCGTCATGATCATGGGCAACGCGCACGAGCGAGATGAGATCAGCTCCACCCGGGAGCACATCTTTTTGGAAATCGCCACCATGCAGGGACGTTCGCGCCTCCATGCCCGCCGCCGCAAAGCGCTGTCGCGCAGTCTCGACGACGGGTGGTAGATCAACCAGCGCCAGGGACAGCGTCTTTGTACGCCGCCCTGCCGACCGCAGGAACGAGCCATCCCCGCCACCCAGATCCATGAGCTTGCGGTGCGGGCGCACATCATAAGCGTCGAGGATGTCGTCGGCGACGAAGCCTTGCGACTCGGCCATGAGGTCCGTGTAGGCCGCAACCTCATCAGGCGTGATGCCCTGGCGACGCTCCTCGTCACTGGCATAGGGCCAGTAGCGAGATAGCGCGGTCTGGCCTGTCTCGCCCCGCAGCAACGCGACGGGATCGAGAAGATCGCGGTAGAGCATCTGGTTGTGATGCATCATGGCCTTCACGCCCGGCGCACCGTTCAAGGCCGCGCCCAGCATACCCAGGCCGATTCGGCCATCCCTGCGGCGCTCCAGCAGCTTGATGGCGATGGCTGCCGTGGTCAGGCGTTCCGCAGAGGCCAGCGGCAAGTCGATCCTCAAGGCGATTTCATTCAGCGGCAGCGCCCCCTCCGCCAGCAGATCGAACAGCTTCAGCTTGAGGCAGGAGAACAGCACCTGCGTGTAGACAAAGCCCGCAGCGATATCGAACAGCTCGGCGCTGCGTCGCCGTGTGATCGCGCTGAAAATGGGCATACGCGCTGCAAAGAGCTGGAATTTTGCGCTTCCCAGCAGCCGGTCGCGCCAGCCAAGCAGCCTGTCCATCAGGCCAAGGCGACGAGCCGATTGCGGCCGATCCAGCAACGCCATGGGAACAAGGCCGCCACTAAGCGGCCATCAGCGCCAGTTCTTCGGGCAGGAAACGCTTCGTTTCCGCCCGAATGGCCGCGCGGAAATGCTCCTGTCCCGGACAATCCGGCACTGAGGCGATGATGGTCTCGGTCAGCACCGCCAGCGCCTTCACCGCACCCTTGATGCCAAGCTCCCGAGCGGCACTTGGCCGACCGCGTGCCGCATCCTGGCCGATAGGCTTGCCGAACGATCCCTCGGTATCAGCGACATCGCGGATATCGTCGGCGATCTGGTAGGCGCGTCCGATCTTGTCTCCCAGGCCAAACCACAGCGAAGGATCCGCACCCGCAGCCAGCGCACCCGCCCCTGTTGCAGCCGCGAACAGCGATCCTGTCTTGGCCCGGTGATAGGCCTCCAGCGGAATGTGTGTTTCACTCTCCCAAGCCTGGCCGGCGCAGATGCCATGGGGAGCACCCGTTGCCTCGCCGATCAACCGGATCATGCGAGCGATGCGGTGGGGAGCCTTGGTCATGCCCCGCGCAATGGTCTCGAAGGCGTTGACAATAAGCGTATCACCGACCAGCACCGCGATGGGCTCACCGAAGGCCACATGGATAGACGGCAAGCCGCGACGCAGGTTGGCATCATCGAAACAGGGCAGATCGTCATGCACGAGCGAGGCGCAATGCAACAGCTCGATGGCAGCTGCGGCAGCATCAGCGGCGGCTGGATCACGGTCCCCGCAGGCCAGCGCCACCGAAAGGCACAGCTTGGGCCGGATGCGATGCCCGCCAGGAAACACGGCAGCGTGCAGGGCATTGGCAAGCTTCGGCGGACAAGGGCTGGCCTCAGTGGGAATCAGCGCACCGGTCAAAGCCCGCTCAATGCGATCCAGTACATTCATGTGCATCTCCCATCGGGAAAGCCTGTGCCAGAGAGGCCCGGAGCAGGCAGTGTCGAGTAGGCTGGACATTTTGCCTCCTTCTGTCAATTCGGAATGACACTAGGAAGCGACCAGGAAAAAAGTGGCGCAGGTGTGGGTCAAACGCACCGGATCGGTGAGGGAATCGCACGCGTGACAGAGCAGGTGATCATTGTCGGCGCGGGCGTTGCGGGCCTGACGGCAGCCCTCGATCTGGCAAGCCGGGGCATCCCTGTCGTCGTCATCGAGAAGCAGGCTTATCCCGGCGGCAAGATGCGGCAGGTGTTTCCCGCGGGCCGCGGCATCGATGCCGGACCGACGGTTTTCACCCTCCGGCGCATCTTCGACGAGTTGCTGGATCAGGCCGGTACCAGCCTGGAGGCGGAAATTCGCATGACGCGGCTGCAGGTGCTGGCACGCCATACCTGGGATGGCGGTGGGACGGACACGCGCAACCGTCTCGACCTCTTTGCGGATGTGGCTGCCTCGGCGGATGCCATCGGCACCTTCGCGGGCAAGGCCGAAGCAGAGGGGTTCGTGCGCTTCAGTGAAGAGTCATCGCGCATCTTCAAGACACTCTATGACCCGTTCATGCGCGCACAACGCCCCTCACCTTTCGGTCTGGCGCGCAACGCAGGCCTCGGCAATCTCGCAGCCCTGCTGGCCACGCGTCCCTTTGGCAGCATGTGGGACGCCTTGGGCAAGCATTTCCGCGATCCGCGCCTGCGCCAGTTGTTCGGGCGCTACACCACGTATTGCGGCTCCTCGCCGTTCCAGGCTCCCGGCACCTTCATGCTTGTGGCCCATGCCGAACAGGAAGGGGTGTGGACGTTGGAGGGCGGTATGCACGCACTGGCCCGGATGCTGCAGGGGCTGGCGGAACGCCACGGGGCTGTGTTTCGCTTCAACACAGGCGTCGAAGGCGTGCTGGCCTCAGGCGGTCAGGTGACGGGTATTCGCCTGGCTGGCGGCGAGGAAATGATGGCCAGCGCAGTGATTCTCAACACGGATGTTTCTGCGCTGGCAGCAGGTTTGCTGGGGCAGGATGTCGCCAATGCTTCGCCACCGACCTCGCCATCGCGGCGTTCACTATCGGCACTGACCTGGTGTCTCGACATACAGACCGGCGGTTTTCCGCTCACGCGCCACAGCGTGTTTTTCTCGCGGGACTACAAGGCGGAGTTCGACGCGATCTTCGGCCAACGCACTCTGCCGCATGATCCGACCGTCTATGTCTGCGCCCAGGATCGCGGCGATGATGGCATGAACGCTGGCGCGGATCGGCTGCTCGTTCTCGTCAACGCACCCGCCGACGGGGACCGCGACGGACTGACGGAAGCCGCGATTGCACAATGCGCAGACCGCACCTTTGCCCTCATGGAGCGCTGCGGCTTGCAGATCGACCGATCGAAGGGCCGCGAAATCCTGACTGGTCCGGCAGAATTCAACCAGCTGTTTCCAGCGAGCGGTGGCGCACTCTATGGCCCCGCCTCCCATGGCTGGATGGCGTCCTTCCAGCGCTCGGGCGCACGCACCAGGGTTCCTGGTCTATACCTCACTGGAGGCAGCGTTCACCCGGCACCCGGTGTCCCCATGGCCGCGATTTCAGGCCGCCTTGCGGTGTCGGCCGTGCTGGAAGACCGCGTGAAAAGGGCCTGACCATGCGATTTGCCTTGCCCGATGGACCCGATTTCAGTGAGACCATACCTTCCGGCGGCTACCTCTGGTGGTATGTCGATGGCATCAGCGATGACGGTCAGCATGGGATCACGGTCATCGCGTTCGTCGGCAGCGTGTTCTCGCCCTACTATCGCCGCGCCCTGCGGCGGGGTCCGGCTGATCCGGAAGATCATGTCGCCATCAATGTCGCGCTCTACGGCCCGAATGGCCGCTGGACAATGACCGAACGGGGGCGCCGTCAGCTCACGCGCAGCACAGATCATTTTCGGGTTGGTCCCAGCAGTCTGGCCTGGAACAGGACAAGAAAGCCGGAGCTTGGTATCGCCGTGGACGAGCGCGCGGCTCCTCTGCCCTTTCCGGTGCGTGGCAGCATACGCCTGATACCACAGGCCATGACGGGCCAGAGCTACGCGCTGGACGAGGCAGGACGGCACCATTGGCGCCCCATCGCGCCGCAATGCCGAATCGAGGTTGATTTCAGCCATCCCGGGATGCGCTGGAGTGGATCGGGCTACCTCGACAGCAACCGGGGCGACCGCCTGCCCGAGCATGATTTCGTGGACTGGGACTGGTCGCGTGCGCCGTGCCGCGATGGCACCGCCATCCTTTACGACATCCGACGGCGCGAGGGTGGGCGCAAAGTTCTCGCACTCGACATCGGTTCGGACGGTAGCGTGGTTGATTTCACACCGCCGCCCCGTCAGCCGCTGCCACCGGGACGTATCTGGCGGGCAAGACGTGGCATCCAGGCCGAGGCAGGCACCCTTCCCCAAGTGCTGGAGACGCTGGAGGACACGCCATTCTACGCACGCTCCATCCTCAGGACGAGACTGCTGGGAGAAACCGTGACAAGCTTTCACGAAAGCCTCATGCTGGATCGTCTGAAACAGCGGTGGGTCCAGACCCTCCTGCCCTTCCGTATGCCGCGCTGGACGCGGTGAAAACTGCGATTGACGACCATGCCCCTCTCGACAGCCGACATCGAAACCACTGCCACCGCAATCCTCGCGGCCCTCGACCAGCGACGGCAGATCGGGCCTTTCACCGATCAACCCGGCGGGTTGTTGCTGCCCGATGCCTACCGCGTGTCGCGGATGGTGACGGCAAAACGCCTCGCCAGGGGCGAAGTTCCGGTGGGCCGCAAGATCGGCTTTACCAACCGCATGATCTGGGATGAGTATGGCGTGCATCATCCTATCGATGGACCGGTCTTTGACACGACATTGACTGCGACCAGCGCAGGGCCGCAGACATTTTCGCTCGCGGCCTTTCTGGAGCCGCGCATCGAACCGGAAATCGTGCTTGGCCTCAGCCACACCCCGTCAACCGACATGGACGAGCTGGCGCTGATGTCCTGTATCGGCTGGGTCGCGCATGGCTTCGAGATCGTGCAATCGCTGTATCCAGGATGGCGTTTCAAGGGAGCGGATTGCGTGGCCGCTTTCGGCCTGCATGGGGCTTTGCTGTGTGGACCCAGACACGCGATTCAGCCTTCGGCACGGGGCCTTACCCTGCAGGCCCTGACCCGTTTCTCGATCGACCTGAACCGGGACGGTATAGCCATGGACACCGGCCATGCCACAAACGTGCTGGGTGGCCCGATCTCGGCCTTGCGGCATCTGGTCCAGGCCATCGCGCAAGATGGAGAGGCGGCTCCCCTCCAACCTGGCGATATGATCACGACCGGCACCGTCACACGCGCCTTCCCTGTGCTGCCCGGCGAACGCTGGACGACACATGTGTCGGGCATCGATATGCCAGGTTTCGAATTGGCAGGTTTGGAATTGCCAGGTTTGGAATTGCCAGGAATGGAATTGCCAGGAATGGATGTGACATTCACGGCCTGAGGAACGATCCGGGTTGACCTGGCGCGCCACCCATGGGAACGGCTCGACCGCAGTGTTCTCCTCTCCCCGAAGGCCCCATCAATGACCCGCGCCCGATACGATGTCCTAGGCATCGGCAATGCCATCGTCGACCTCATTGCGTCCGCAGAAGAGAATTTTCTTGTCCGCGAGGCCATCCAAAGAGGTGGCATGACGCTGATTGATGAGGCCCGCGCCGAGCACCTCTATGCAGCAATGGGACCAGCGACGGTGACGTCGGGTGGCTCCGCAGGCAATACCATGGCGGGCATCGCCTCCTTCGGTGGCAAGGGTGCCTATTTCGGCAAGGTGCGGGGCGATGAGCTGGGCCGCCTGTTCAGCCACGACATCAAGGCCATCGGCGTGGATTTTCCGACCGCACCGTCAAACACCGGCCCGGCGACCGCCCGATGCATCATTTTCGTGACACCCGACGGCGAGCGCTCGATGAGCACCTATCTCGGGGCCTGCACGCGGCTTGGCCCTGAAGACGTGGACAAAGCGACCGTGGAAGCCGCATCCGTGACCTATCTCGAGGGCTATCTCTGGGATCCGCCCGAGGCCAAGCAAGCCTTCCGCAAGGCCTCCGAAATCGCCCATGCGGCAGGACGCAGCGTCGCTCTCACGCTGTCTGACAGCTTCTGTGTCGATCGCTACCGGGCCGAATTCCTGGACCTGATGCGCTCGGGCGTGGTGGACATCGTCTTCGCCAACGAGGCGGAACTGAAGTCGCTCTACACAACGAGCGATATTGATACCGCCATCACCGCGATCCGCTCCGATGTGGCGCTGGCCGTGGTGACACGTTCCGAACAAGGAGCGATGGCCGTGACCCGTGGAGAAACTGTTTCCGTCCCGGCCTTTCCGGTCGAGAAAATCGTGGACACCACGGGGGCGGGCGATCTCTTCGCAGCCGGTTTCCTCTTCGGCCATACCAATGGCCTCGACCACCGCCACGCGTTGCGCCTTGGCGCATTGGCGGCAGCCGAAGTGATCGCGCATGTCGGCCCGCGTCCGCTCGTCAGCCTTCAGCAGCTGGCGCGCGACAACGGGCTGGCGTGAAGCATCAGGGTCTGAGTTCGGGGGATGATCGTGCTGCCAGGCTGCGTGATCGCGCATCGGGAACAGCCCACCCTTGCAGCCTGCCCTTGCTTCGTCCCATAGCCACATCATCCAAGCCATAGTGGCGGGCAAGGCTCGCCAGCGCCAGCTTGACCACGATCTTGGCGGAACGCACAGGCCAGTTCCTGTCCCGCTCGATCAGTTCGAGCCCCTTGCCGAAGCCACAGAGGTCAAACAGCAGTCCGGAGAACTCCGGCCCCACTGCACGCATCGCAAGATCGACCCGCTGGCGGGCAGCCAATGCGGCTTCTGTCGGATTCAACCGCCCGGATTGGTCGGAATGAGAACCGCGCGGCTGGCTGGACCAGTTCATGGTCACACGGGGCAGCATACCGGCAAATGTCAGGTCGGCTCTCAGCCTTTCCCCGGCGGCGAAGGCTGCTGGTCCGATCAAACCCTCGCCAGACTTGTCCTTCCTGCGAAACATCCAGAGCAGCGGACTTTCCTCGCCTCCCATCGCCCGGCAGCCGGACAGTTCGGCCGCCTGTGCTGATCGCGTGGGCGAAGACCCGCTGTTGCGCTGATTCCGCCCGTTCTTGGCACGACACTGCATTCCCATCTCCTTGTTTGAGAAAATAGGACTATCATCTTATTTTAGGAATGCAAGACGAAGTTGCTCGCGCCCATCACACGCTGGTCACAATGCAAAACGCCGCCCATCAGGCGGCGCTTCGAATCCTCATGCAGGAGCGGATCAGCGGCGGCCGGTGCGCTTGCGTTTTTGGCCGAGGCCCATTTCCTTGGCGAGCCGCGACCGAGCTTCGGCATAGCTTGGCGCAACCATGGGATAATCGGAGGGAAGGCCCCACTTCTCGCGGTACTGCTCTGGCGACAGATTATACATCGTCCGCAGATGGCGCTTCAATGACTTGAACTTCTTCCCATCCTCGAGACAGATGAGATATTCTGGCGTAATCGACTTCTTCGGATTGACCGCAGGCTTTGCAGGCTCGACCGGAGCAAGAACGGCACCGCTGCCAACACGTGTGAGTGCTGAGTAAACTTCGCCGATCAAGCCGGGCACCTCAGATGCTGATACCGTATTGTTGCTGACATAAGCGGACACAATATCAGCTGTCAGCTCAATCAAACCAGAGTGGTCTTCAGAAATGGCCATCTTACTATTTTCCTGTTTTGGCGAAATAACCTGCGTTCTGGGCAGGTCGTAAAGACTTTTTCAAAGCGGTGAATCTGTTGAGGCGATCATTCGCATTTGAGCATGTGTTAATACGCTAAAACCACCAAAACGCAACAAGAAGCAGGATTACAACGTCGAATATGCGCACAACGATCTATACTTGGCTTTTAAACAAGGAAACCGGGCTGCCATAGTGCTAAAAACTTCATTGAGGTGCCGACCCGCGCCAATCCAAACACAGATTCGGGAATAAAAAATATTACGTAAAATCAATGCGTTAGAACGTAAAATACGCACAAAAAGTGGGGCGTTAATGCTTTGTCTTCATCTTATACGAAAGTTGTGATCCGGTAAAACCCAAGAGATTGAATTGATTGCAACGATGCACAGACATTAAGTAAATTTACGAATACATTAAGGCGCCCGCTCAGCACAAGGCAGGCTCCAACTTTCCGCACTGGCGCGAAAGATAGATAAAACCCCTTAAAAATAATAGGTTCAGTACGACCTGTTCCGCTCTGACAGATGGTGGCGAAGGGCCTCCATGGAGGCGAATCGCTCCACTCCAGCCTCGGTTACGGCCTCGACGGACCCATCTGCATACATGCTGTAGGTGCGCCCACCGGCATTGTAAGTCCCCAAAACCTTGGCCCGTGTTTGGATGCTGGCCTGCGGATCACCCAGGCCGAGTGGGGCAATGGTACGCAGGTCCGCGTCATCAGGGGGCACCCCAACCATCGAGTTGCTCATCGCCGGCACTGGCAGGGGTGCAACGTCGGAAACAGCGGCCTCTTCCAACCCCACTTCGCCTTGCTTGATCACACTTAGAGCGCCATCAGGTTCGGCAATTTCTATATCGGCTGGACTTGAGAGCGCGGCTGGCTCGAAGGCCTTCGTTGTCTCCAGGAGCGGCGCTTCCTCTGGCGGGTGATCAATCTCTGAAATCTCGACCGCGGGCACATCAACGGCGGGAGTATCAATGGCGGGAGTATCAATGGCGAATGTCTTGCGCTTCCGGCCACGTGTTTTGCCAAGCAGTTCAGACAATCCGTCAGCAAACGAGGCTTTCGGCTCTGGTTCGGCTGTCGGCACCACTGCTGGCGGAACATCAAGCGGCAGCAGCGCAGAAGAGTCCATCACCGGCTGGGCAAATGGTTCCGCCAGCGCCCGCGACAACTCAGCCTCGAGATCCGGAATGCCAGCGGACACTGCGGAAGCCGCATCGTCCACAGCCAACGGTGCTGGGATGGTGCTGGCCATCGCCGCAGTGTCGTCGCTTGTTTGTGCCCAGTCCGCACGCCGTACAGGCAGATCAGTGTCGGTTGAGGATATCACCGGATGACCTGTTCGCGCCCACGCCAACCCTCCCGCAGTGCCCGCAGCGACCGCTCCGGCAGCCACAACCGCGGGAATAACGCCGCCGCCCGACTGAGCCTTCCCTGGTGGGACCTCCATCATCGCAGGAACTTCCTTTGACGCACGAACTTCCATTGGAGAAGAATTTTCCATCCCGCCCAGGGGAACCACAGGACGATCAGGAACCGAAGTCCGACCAGGCAGCTTTTCGCCACGGCGCTCCAGCACGGCAAGAATCTGGCTGAGACGCAGCAGGGCAAAGCCAATGCCAACCGCAACGAGACCGCCCGACAGCGCGATCGTACCGCCCAGGGTCATGGCGGACCCACGCTCCGTCATCACGATATCGAAGCCCATGAGCAGCGAAACAGCGCCGCCAATCATCAGCAAGGCACCACAAACAATCACCAGCAAGGCCACGCATATTCCCTTCTGAGTTTCAATCTTAAGGTCAATGTCGCAAAACTATCAGGCTTTGGGAAGGGAGGGCTGTCTTTGCGGCGCCGAACCTTCGGCAATCACCTGAAAGACAGTTGCCGAAAACCAGTGGAACGCCTACCTCTTTGCTTGCCGGTGACCTTGTGGGTGACCAAACACAATCCAGAGCAGGAAGGCTTTCGCCATGACATTCACTCTCCCCGATCTTCCCTACGCCCATGATGCCTTGCAGCCCTACATGTCGAAGGAAACGCTCGAGTATCACCACGACAAGCATCACCTGGCCTATGTGAACAACGGCAACAACTTGCTGAAGGGATCAGAGTTCGAGGGCAAAAGCCTTGAGGAGATCGTCAAGGGATCGTTCGGCAAGAATGCCGGCCTCTTCAACAATGCGGGCCAGCACTACAACCACATGCATTTCTGGAAATGGATGAAGCCCAATGGCGGCGGCAAGATTCCAGGCGCGCTGGAAAAAGGCATCATCGACGCGTTCGGGTCCGTCGAGAAGATGAAGGAGGACTTCATCCAAGGCGGCGTCACCCAGTTCGGCTCCGGCTGGCATTGGCTCGCTGTCCAGAACGGCAAGATCATCGTGATGAAGACCCCCAACGGCGAAAGCCCGCTGGTGCATGGCGCAAAGCCGATCCTCGGCAACGATGTCTGGGAGCACAGCTACTACATCGACTACCGCAATCGCCGCCCCGACTATTGCAAGGCGTTCATCGAGAGCCTGGTGAACTGGGACTACGTGGCCGAAATGTACGAGGCGGCGCTCAAAACGGCTTGAGCAGTTGGCAACCACCAAAATGAAAAGCCCCGGAAACGGGGCTTTTCTGTTTCTGCGACTAGACGAGGATATCAATCCTGCCACCAAGACTTGGCGGCGCTGATCCGCCTCATCCGCCGGAAGCAGGCTGTCCCAGCGGCTTGACAGTCTTGTCATCCCTGACGCCAAAGATCTGCTCGGCCTGCTTGCGCGAGGCCGGATCCATGGCAGCCAGAGCCTCGCGCTTTTCCTGCGCCGACATCTGGTTGAAGGATGGCCGCACCGCTCCGATGGCCATCGTCATGCGGAGACATCCACGCGCTGCCCCTGGCCCGCTGGTGGGGCCGAAGCGGCGGCCGGTGCCGGTGCCGCAACAGGTTCAGGCGGTCGCGCACGAACAGGAGGAGGAGCGGAATAGGCCGCCGCCGCTTGAGCTGATCCACCACCTGCACACCCAACGCAACCCGACATGATCTTGAACCCCGGAGGAAAAGCCCTCTACGGCGATCAGGCGCTCAAATGCTCAACAGCAGGCTGACGAACGTGGTTAATGCCCGCCCGTTCACGCAGTTGTGAGTCCGATCCCGTTCATGGAAGGCGTTTCTCGATTTCCGCCTGAAGCCGGGCCCGCATCCCGGCATGGCCGAACACATTGGGATGCAACGCACCGGACGGAAAGCCGCCCGCGAACAGGTCGCTTTGATTGTCGGGCTTGTCCACCAGTCCCTGCTTGTTCATCGACTGCACTACCGTGTGAAACCAGCTCGGACGGGCACAGAAGCCACGCTTCTTGCTGAACTCTGCAACGGGCACCCAACCGTTCTGACCGGCCTGTTCCGTGATCAGCGTGTTCAACGGATCGAGCACGACCGTTCTGGCATTCCTCGCTTCGGCGCGGGATACCCCCAGTCCGACGAAGGTCGCCAGATAGGGAACGAAAGTGCGGCTGAAATCAAACGGCCCGTCGCCGCAATCTGTCTTGCCATCCTCGCGTCGCGTCATGTCGGGATAGGTCACGAGAAAGACCTGCCGCGCATTGAGGCTGTTGATGCGCGGTGCAAGCTCCTCGTATTGCTTTCGTAGCTTTGTGAAGGCTGGCCGCATCTCCTCATGGGTGAAACGGCAGCGGCCAAGCGCACATTGCTTCACCTTTGGGCCGAACTCCAGTTCATTGCCCCCTGTCGTGAATGTCACGATGTCGGGCTGCGCGGATTGCGGACAAGGTGTCACGCCGCGTTGCTTACACAGCAGTTGCTGCGCCTGATCGATCTGGATCGGCATCGGATCGGTGCGGAGATGGGGAACATTCCCGCCATCGGGGCCGTAAGCATTGAGCCGGTGCTGCGTTTGCCTGGCATCCTCGACGCCGTTGTAGGTGCCGATCAATCCCTTGCGGATGGTCCCGCCGGAACAAGCAAAGCTGACATAGGTCACGGAGGTGTCGCGGCGCTTCTGTGCCAGCATGATGGCGGTCTGTGCGCTCGATGGCAGCAGCGAGCGATGGCAGCGGTGGTCCCACCACTCCGCCAGACGCGGGGGATTGTTGCCGGACAGGTTCCCCTCATTGAACGTCACATGAGGATTGCCCTCTCCGGACGCAAAGCTGTCACCCAACGCCACGAATTTCAGATCCTTGATCTCGATGGTAAGCTTGCGCGATACGGGCGGGCGGCCATCCCTGCTGTCGATGTAAACCGTGATGTCTTGCCCGCCAAGCTTGGCGACGAGTGAAGTCGACCCATTGCAAGGTTGCGGCGACGTCGGCTCGCGGTCCCCGATGGACCAGCGACACAGCTTGTTTGCCTCAGCGCGCGATGGCAAACTGACGCTAATGCGCCTGCGCTCGTCATGGAACCAATGGTGATCGTATTGGGCCGTCGCCGGATCATACCAGGTTTCCAACATGCATCGGAAAATCGCCGGGCAACGATTGGCCAGTTTCTGGTCAGGCACGAAACTGGACTGGAACGGCGAAGGATATGGCTCCCGTCTGCCGCTGACAGCATCGACTCCACGCGCCTCGGCAGCCCGTTTGAAATAGGAATTGAAATCCGCGATGAACTGGTCGTGGTCGCGCGTGTCGATCACCCGGAAGCGATGACGGACTTCCCAGTCGATGCCGTTGGATGTGTCGATTGCAAAGGCCGATGATGCGCCAGCCAGGACTCCGATCAGCAACAGAACGAAATGGACCCCTACGCGCATGATTGCAGCCAAGCCCGAAATTCTTGCTCCGCGCCCACGGCGCTTCCCGTGACTCGAAATCTACCACACTGACACGTGGTTTCACAACGCAAAGCTATAGATGTTGGCAGAACATCAGCGCAAGAGCAAGACAGCAACTGGGAGGCAAGACAGCAACTCGGGGCAGGATGGCAACTCGGGTTCAAACATTCAGGCCGCAACAATCCGCACGGACAATTGCCGGAACGAGTAGGCGAGATATTCGAACGTGCATCCGGTCGCGGCCACGAACTCCTCGAACGCCTTGTGCTCGTGGGCCTTCCAGTTGGGGTAGTTGAAATACTCGTCGAAGACGATGACCGTTCCAGGCACGATACGCTCCTTGAAGGACTCGAAGATCGTGACCGTTGAGCTGTAGATATCGCAATCCACATGCAGGAATGCCGCTTCGCCCGCATTCGCAGCCATGAAGGGTGGCAAGCTCTCGTTGAACCAGCCCTTGTGAAGCGTGACGTTGCTCCGAACCTTGGGAAACGCACCGCCGCGGTTGAAATAGCCCGCAGCCATGTTGTTGCCACCCCAGTTTTCGGGCAGCCCCTCGAAACTGTCGAAGCCATGGATGGTCTGGCCGGGCACCGTCTTGGACAGCGTCTTGGCGATGAAATTGATTGAACCACCAGAATTGACGCCAAATTCGGCGTAGATCCCGGACTTCGGTGCAAGCGACAAGGCGTGGGCGAGCACGTCCTTGGGCGTATCGAATGCCAACGCATCCGGCATGTGCTGCGCGATGAAGTCCGCTGTTTCATCCAGCGCCCTCACCTGCATCGCACGATAGGGATGGAACAGGGCGTAATCGAGCGGCAAACGCAGAAAGACAGCGGCCTTCTGCACGAAACTCTTCAGCGGGAAGCTGGAAATGAACATGGTGTCAGGACTCCGCGGAATGCAATGACATGGGCGTCGGCAAGGACATGGGCGTCGACGGCGTGCGCAAGACGAGGAGCCGCAGCATCAGGAAGACGGTGAGGAAGGAGGCGCCGATGGCGAAGCCTTTGGCCATCAAAGGGTGCAAGCCCAACCGATCTGCCAGTACGTAGATGACCACCGTCGTCACCACCATTCCGGAACCGCCCGCCGCGAAGAAGCGTGCCAGCGCATGGGTCTCTGCCCGAACGCCACTGACATGGGCCATCTCCCGGGTGAGCGTCAGCCTTGACGACACCAGGTAATGCGCCAGGATTCCACTAGAATGTCCGACCATGGCCGCCAGTGCCGCATAGGGCATCATCGGCAGCACCAGAAGAAAAACGCTGACATCAACACACAGTGCTGCAAGGCTCGATACACCAACCCGCCCGAGAAGCGAGACAACGGCCAGCGGCATCCTCATCGGAGGTCAGGCCGCTGACTTCACGCGCTCTGGAACCATGCGCACGCTGCTCAGCGCTTCCTGCACGCCCGATTCTCCGCCCTCGTGATACTCTGCATCCTCGTTGACGTTCCAGATATCGTAGAGCGCTTCGCCCGCGATGATGTTCTTCACCGTCAGCATGGCGGTCATCATGGCGTGGTCCTGGTTGTTGTACTTGTGCATTCCGTTGCGACCCACGAGATGCAAACCCTGGTAACGGGTATCGATCTCGTTGCGGATCATCTGCACGTTGAGCTTGTAGCTCTCGTCATAGACCGGATAGGCTTTCTTCTGGCGCACCACATGGCCATCGATGACCTCGTGCGGCTCGGCAAGGCCAACATGCGCCAGCTCTTTCTTCGCCAGTGCGAAAAGCTCGTCATCCGATGCGGTCCACAGGCCGTCGCCCTCGAAGCAGAAATACTCGAGGCCCAAACAGGCCAACTTCTCGTTGGGCACCATCTCGGGCGACCAGGAGCGGAAATTCTGGATGCGCCCGACCTTCACAGACGGATCATGGATGTAGATCCAGTTGTCCGGGAACAGATCCGGCTTCTCGACAATCAGAGCCACCGTGAGGAAGTCGCGGTAGCGCAGCTTGTCGGCAAATTCCAGCGCATCCGGCACCGGACGCAGCGAATGCATCAGCTCGCGGATCGGGGCTGACGAGATGACATGATTGGCCTCGAACGTGTGGAGGGCACCATCCTGATCGCGCGACGTGATGGTCCAGAGGCCGGAGACTTCATCTCGCACAAGCTTGTCCAGTGCGTGCCCCATCAGGATTTCGCCGCCTTGCGCACGGGTCTTGGCAGCCGCCGCATCCCACATCATGCCGGGGCCGCGGCGGGGATACTCGAAGCTCTCGATGAGCGATTTGATGACCTGGCCGTCTGCACCGACAGCACCGGCGTTGGGATTCATCGACTTGCGCAATGCCGACGCCATGGCCCCCCACAGATCGAGCCCCTTGATGCGCTGGGCCGCCCAGTCTGCCGAAATCTCGTCGCAGCTCATGCCCCACACCTTTTCCGTGTAGGTCTTGAAGAAGATCGAGAACAGGCGCTCACCGAACTGGTTCGACACCCACTGGTGGAATGTCTCGGGGTTCTCGTTGGGGAAGCTCTTCTTGAACAAATAGGACAGCACGCACAGCGAGCTTTCGACATAACCCAGATTGTTCAGCGCCTCGAAGGCCTTGAGAGGATAGGAATAGAACTTGTCGTCGTAGAAGATGCGCGACAGGCGCGGCCGCGTGATGAAATCATCCGGCAGCAATTCGTTCCACAGATCGACGACTTCCTTGGACTTCGAGAAGAAGCGGTGGCCGCCTACGTCAAAGAGGAAATCCTTGTAGTTCACGGTCCGGCTGATGCCACCGACATAAACCGGGTCCATCTCGATGACCCGTGTCGAAATTCCGGCCTTGGTGAGCAGATAGGAGGAGGTCAATCCGGCAGGACCGGCGCCAATCACAAAAACATCCGTATGCGACACGCAGTCACTCCCTTGGTGCCAGAGAAGCGCGAAAGGACTGAACGCCTATGGCCGACATTTCTCGCCTTGTTCATCGGACTAGCAGGAAACGGTAAATAAAATCCTTTCCGAGGCTCCGCTTCCAACACCCATCATTCCCCGACCGGCATAGCCCGCTCCAAGCAAATCGTAACCTGTGCCTGATAGGGTGTCGGCCTTGTCTGCTTTGTTACGAGAACCTGTACGGTGTCATTGTATCCTCCTGCTGTTTCCGCGAAAAACCGGAGTGTTGCCGACCTGCTGATGATCGCGGCAGCCGCCTTGCGTGCCATGAATCCCTGGCGGCTCTCTCTTGCCATGGCGCTCCTGACAGCGGTGATGTCCCTGTTGCAGGATCGCCCGCAAGCCTTCCAGTTCACGGACCTCACTTTCGTCGATGGCGATGATGCCATGCGCCTGCAGCAAGTGCGGGGCTTGGTGCAGGGCGACGGCTGGTTCGGACCCATGATCCGCAATGTCGGAGACGGCGCGGGCTTGCACTCCCACTGGTCGCGCCTGGTGGATGCACCCATCGCCGGGCTGATCCTTGCGGGCAAGCTGATCGTGCCCCAGGCGGCAGCGGAACATATTGCATTGCTGCTGTGGCCGAAGCTGGTGCTGGTCGGATTTCTTGCACTCCTGTTTCGCACGCTGATCCGCGAAGGCGGCCTTCAGGCAGCGGCCGCATTCATGATCATCATGGCGCTCTCGACGACCGGCTTCATGCAGTTCCAGCTGCTGCGCATCGATCACCACAATGTGCAGATCGCCTGCGCCATCCTCAGCCTGGTGATGGCGACGTCGCGCCACGCCAAGCCAAGAACCATGGTGGCCGCCGGAGCCATCGGTGGCCTTGGCCTCGCGGTAGGCTACGAGGCGCTACCGATGATTGGTATCATGGCAGGATTGCTGGCCCTCACCGCTGTGTGGGACCGCTCACGCCATGATCTTGCGGTCAACTTTGCAACCGGATTGTCGATCATGCTGGCAGCCACTTTCGTGGCAACCGTGCGACCGCAGGACTGGCTGGCTATCCCCTGCGACGCGCTGGGACTCAACGTCGTTCTGGCGTCCTGTGCCGGAGCGTTCGGGTTGCTCGCGGCTGGGCGATTCCGGTCAAACACCAGAAGCTACGCCACGGCCCTTGCTCTCACGGCAGCAGTTGCGGCAGTCGCCTTGCTACGCCTTGAACCGGCTTGTGCGGCAGGCCCTTTTGCGCGGTTCGATCCGGCGATGGACGATCTGTGGTTGCGTCATGTCCGCGAAGCCCGCTCGCTGCTCGATATCGGCCGCGAGTTGCCCGAGCTTTGCCTTGCCATTGCCATCACCGTCATCGCGGGATGCGCTTTGCAGGTATGGGCTGTGAAGCAGCAGCCATCTCCCGAAGCGCTGATGCGCCTTGTACTCTGCATCCTTCTTGCCGCGCTTGGCTTCCGCTTCCTCAAGATGATTTCCTACGCCCAGTTCTTCGCCTGCATCTGCGCCTCGCTCGCCATCGCGGCACTCCCCCGGCTCAGTCTTGCGGTGTCGCCTGCCATCACCAGGGCGCTGGCGGTCCTCATGATGTGTACGGCATTCCAGACCAATCTCACCTCTGCCATGGTCACCATACCGGCGGATCGGGAAAGCAACGCGCAGCCCAATCTCTGCCAGCTGGAGCGCCATTTCGCGTCCCTGAAGATGTTGCCGAGCGCACGCATCCTGCCGCAGCAGGATCTCGGCGGCTTTCTCGCGCAGTTGCCGCAACACCATATCTTGACCGGCAACTATCACCGCCTCGACCACGAGATCATGCGTGGAGCTGCGATCTTTCGGGCCTCCGCGATTGATGCGCATCAGATGCTCATAGACTGGAACATCGATCTGGTCGTGATGTGCCAGGGCAAGGCCTTCTACCGTGGCGCCACGAACACAGGCAGCCTGGCGGATCTGCTCACGCGCGGGACGCCGCCGGGCTATCTGGTTCTCCTCCCCGTTGATGAGCGCAGCAAGGTCAGGGCCTACCGGGTTACGCGGAACTGACGCAGTCGGCTTGTCCGCCCTTTGATGATCAACACTCGCAAAGGCTCTTGCCTTTTGCGGGGTACGGGTCTTGCATGGCTGAACGAGCCGCCTGACGCGGTCGAGGGAGCCAGACCAATGCACCATGCCGCCGCAGATCGCCGCCAGTTTCTCGCGGGTGCCGCCAGCTTTGCAGTGCTTGCTCCAGGCATCGGTTTCGCCCCAGGCGTTGCTTTCGCGCAGGCCGGAGCGACTGGGACCACGGGCGGCGTGGCGCTGGCCAGTCCAGCATTGGCGGCTGATGCTGCGGCCTATTTCGCAGCGGAAGAACCATTTTTCCTGGAACTCGCCAAGGAATTCACACTCGACCCCAAGGTGGTCTACTTCATGGCGGCACAGAAAGGCTCCATGCCCAAGGCTGTGCTTGCCCGCATGAAAGAAGGGCTGGACAAGACAGCGGCCGATCCCTTCCCTGTCTATGTCGAACCATCAGCCAAGACCCGCGAGGCCATCGCCAAGTCTTATGGCACCACCACTGACCAGATCGCCATCACGCGCAACACCACTGATGCCTTGACCCTTGCGATGATGGGCATCGACTGGAAAGCGGGCGATGAATTGCTCATGTCGCCTCTGGAACATCCGACTGGTATCGCCCTGGCACTTCGCATCGCTGCACGTTACGGCGTGGTGATCAAGCAATGGGGTATCCCAGTCGCCCCAGCCACCACGGTGGATGAGGTCGTGGCCGCACTTGAAAAGCGGATCACGCCGGGCAAGACCAAGGTGATCTTCTTCTCATCGCCGCTCTGGCCGACTGGGATGCGCCTGCCCGAGCGTCGCATCGCGGAAGCCGCCCAAAGGGCCGGGGCCATCACCATGGTGGACGGCGCGCATTACAATGGCATGATCGATCCGAAACTTGATGAGACCGGAATCGATTTCTTCGGGCTATGCGGCCACAAGTGGCAATGCGGACCAGGCGGCACGGGTATGCTCTATGTCCGCAACAAGCCGAATGCCGCCAACGGCTCCGCCCCGCCGAAGTTCCACATTGTCCGCAGCCAGGCGCGCAATGTGCCCTTCGACGGCAGTCGCGGCAGCTTCGATATCGGCGCGGCCCTGTCGATGTATGGCTTTCCGGAATCGGCTGATTGGCGTGCCCTTGGCGACGCCGTGGCGATGTGGGACACGATCGGGCGCGGGCGCATCGAGACCTGGCACCTGCGGCTTGGTGGTTATTTTCTCGACAGGCTGGCCGATGCCTTCGGCGAGAACGCGATCCTGCGCCCCCGCAAGGATGCTGCCTTGCAATCCGGCATCATCGGCTTCAACCCGTTCCCCAAGGCAGAGCAGCGCATGGACGACAAGCTCAATATCGAGTTCCGCGCCCGTATGCTCAAGGACTACCAGTTCCGCATTTCCGGCCTGGGCGTGGGACAGGATGGCTTGACCCGTGGTGCCGACCCGGAGACGAAGATGTTCCCTGTCGGGTCCATCCCGAACCGCGATCCCGATACCCTGGCGCCAAAGCCGATGGCCCATCCCCAGCGGGTCAACGCCTGCGTATGGAACAGCCGCCAACACGTTGACACCTTCGTGGCCGCAACCAAAGATCTCGTGGCGAAGATGACGGCTTAGCTTTTGTCAGCGGGCATCTGACCGGACTGGCCCCGCATGAGATAATCCTGCAAGGCCACGCCGATATGCACCACAACCAGCGCAATCAACCCGAAGGCCATCCAGACATGGCCCGAGAACAGCCAGTGGTCATAGCCCAGGCCCTCTGGCCAGATTTTTGGCAGCGTGATGCCAAACAAGGTTTCGCGGGCACCGTAATCAGAGATACCGGCCCAACCCAGCAAGGGGACGAGCACGAGCGCACCGTAGAGCATCCGGTGAGTCGCATGATTGCCTGTCCGTGAAAGCCATTGTCCCCGCACACGGGCCTGGATGCGATACCCGAGCCGCAAGACGATCAACACGAGCAGGCAGAATCCCGTCAGCTTGTGGGCACCCGAGAGAAAGTTCGCCAGCGCTCCACCACCGAGCTGGGTCATCACGATGCCGGATGCAAACATGAGCAGAACGAGAATGGCCGTGACCCAATGGAACACCGCCGCAATGGGAAGGTGAATCAGCATGGCATCGTTGCTGCTCCCGATATCTCCGGAACGCCTGGCATTTGAAACGTCGATCAGGCTCATGCTGCAATCCGTCTTGTGGCATCTATGAATGTCTCGACAGCGCCCCGAAGGCATTCCGCCTGTCGACTGAGATCACCGGAAACGCCTGTCACGACGGTTGCTGCACCGTGGCTCTGCGTGACTGCGCGGCTCATGTCCGCCATCTGGCTGGCGACGGCCTGCATCCGGCTGGCCGCATCCGTCGTTCCTTGATTGATCAACCGGGACTTGTCGCCCTGTTCGCGCATCAGCTCTGCAATCTGTGCCGACGCCATGTCCACTTCCTCGACGGAGTCCACCAGGGAAAGGATACGGCTGGCGATGCTGTCAGCCGCCGCCGTAATGGCTTGCAGCCTCTTGCCTGCATCACTCGTTGCGGCAGATGTCTGTTGTGCCAGTTGTTTCACTTCGGAGGCAACCACGGCAAAGCCACGCCCATGCTCACCTGCGCGGGCCGATTCGATCGTGGCATTGAGCGCAAGCAGATTGGTCTTGGTCGCAACATCGCTGATCAGTGTGACCATCTGGCCGATCAAGCCCACCGTCTCGCGTAGGACCGCAGTGTCAGCGCTGGCCGCATGGACGGCATCACGCGCCAGATTTGCGGCTAGCGCCGTTCGCGCAGTTTCCCCTGAGATGCGGGAGACGCCCTCCGCAAAAGCCCCAAATGTCCTGGCCACATCAGCCACATTGGTGGAGGCAGCGGTTGTCGCCTCGGTCACGGTATCCGTCCGGCTTTCCACATCCCGTGACAACGTGACCAGGCTGCCCGATGCCTCGGTCATCCTGCTGGAGTGATTTTCGAGTGACAAAACGATGGCGGTCATCTGCTGCTGGAACGCCAGGCTCGCCTGCTTGAAATCCTCTTGCGCGGCCACCTTGGCGTCAAGCGCCTCGATCTGCTTCTGCGAGTTCGCGGCGCGGATGTCCGTTGTCTGCTGACGGGCAAGCAAGGCTCGTCCCATGACCCCGATATCATCACGGCGCATGGATGCGGCTTCGACCGAAACCAGCCGTCCCGCGTCCAGCATCAGCTCCTGCGACATGCTTGTGATCGGCTTCACAAGCCAGCGGTACTCCAGGACTGCTGCCAAGCCGAGGGAGAACACAAGCAGCGCGGACAGCAGCATCTTGTTGCGCTCGTTGCTATCCAGATGTGTCTGCATCTGGCCTCGAAAGTCGTTCAACTCTTGCAATGCCGTGGCGTGGCCAACCGCCAGCGCCTTGGACAAGCGCTCGATCTCCACGAGGAATTCTCGCAGCCGTGCCGCATGGATCAGCTCGACAGCGACGACCAGCGCCACGAGGAACAGCAAGACGCCGCTCCAGATGACCAATCGTTCAACGACAAACGCTCGGAAGCTTCTTGGAAACAAGAGAAATCCTATTCATTCATGAAGGGCAAAAGTGCTTCAGAATGGTAAATCTGGCGTTAAGGAACCCTTGGTGCGTGCTCACCAATGCGTGAGGACGCGCGGTTCTCGCCTACCGCAGATAATCCGTCAGGTTCAATCGGCTGATGATGGCGGTCGTTTGATAAGCGGCCTGCATCTTGGTCTGGAGGGAGAGCAGCTTTGCAGCGGTTTCCTCCGGATTGATATCCTCGACATCGCTCAGCACGGTTTCGACAAAGGAGAGCTTCGTTTTGTGGCGCTCGTCGGCCATCTTCATGGTGGTCGCGGACATCGCAATCTCGACCTGAATGTCCTGCACACGCTGCACGCCGGTCACCTGGCTCAGGTCAACCCGCAATCTGTCCGACATGGCCTGGAAGCGGCCCTGGTCGTTGGCATTGGCTGGATTGAAGGTCTCCGTCACGAAGACCGAGAGATTGGCCATCAAGCGGCGAATGCCCTCCTCGTTGGCCTGCGCACCGACGCCGACCGTCACGGCCGTATCGACCCGCGCCTGCTGGGAGAAGCGGGCCGAGGCAGCCTGGTCATCGCCTTGATACCAGATCACGGTATTGGCCGCCGTGCCTGCAACAAGCGCCGTGGCCGTCGCGGGCGGACCGGAGACGCGCATCGGCGGAATGGAGTTGGAGCCTGCGAAGAAAGCATTCGCGGCAGTCTTGGCGGAGGCCGCTGGAAGGCTCGTTGCGGCTTCGCGGTCAAGGGCCAGTCCAAGGGCGGCGCGCAGATTTGTGGCAGTGATCGCTGGCGTGGCACCAATCTGGAATCCGCCCGCCGTGGCAGCTGGCGACAGAGAACTCGATGCGGTCAAGGCAACCGCCTGCTTGGTCCCGTCCGGCATCGTCAGCTCGAGCCGCACCTGCTCGCCCTCGACCGGATTGGCCGTGATGTTGAAGGCGATATCCGCGGGCGGGCCTGCGGTGAGTGCCGACGTGATACCACCCGATGTCGAGGAGGCCGCCGTCAGCTTGAAGCCGAAGGGATGCGCACCATCCTCGGTCAGGGTCGCATTGGTGCCTGCCCCGCCGCGCACCACCCGACCCGCGCTGGCCGCCACGCCGAAATCGGCAGCCTTGCGCTCGCTCACCATCTGCGCCACGCCCGCACGCCCGGCGACGTCACCGTTGAGGATGGTCTGTGCATCCTGGACAGGGCGCACATCGGTGCTGCGACCCGAGAAGAAGTAAGTGCCATTGCTCTGCAGATTGAGCATGTCGATCGCCTCATTGAAGCGATCGCTGGCATAGGTCTGCATGGTCGTCTTGCCATTGCTGCCCGGATTGTACTGGGTCAGATAGGTTGAGGACCGCATGTCGTCCCCGATCTTGCCGAGCTGGGTCAAGCCCAGATCCATCTGCTTCACGCGGAACTGGAACGTGGTGATGGTCGACTGGAAGCTCTGCACTTCCGAACGCTTGGCCCGCATGGCAAGCGAGGTGATGCGCTGTGCGCCCAGCCCACCGAAGGTTTCGGATTTCTTGCCGGTGGCCAGTTGGCGCTGCAGATCATCCAGTGTCAGGCGGGTATCGGTCAGCAGGCGGGCCGCATTGGTGGCCTTGAAAGCACCTGGCGCAAGGGGAGAGATCGGCATCTATCAGGCTCCAATTCTCAGGAGCATGTCGAACAGCTCCTTGACCGCGCCGACGACGCGCGCGTTGGCCGCATAGGCGTTCTGGATTTGCACCAGATCGGACATTTCCTGGTCGATCGACACGCCGGAGGTCTCTGAAAACCGCGCCTCGACCGAACGCAGGACCAGTTTCTGACCTTCATCGACATTCATGGCCTGCGCGGCATTCGCGCCCTGATCCTCGACCACGCGCCGGGCGAACTGCGTCACAGTCGACCGAAAACCGTTGGACGCATCGCCAATCCCCGAACCGGCAGAGAAGCTGCGCTGCGCGTTGGTGAGCCGATCCAGCAACAACCGCGGCCGGGTGCTGTCGCCCTGCGGCGTGACCGAACCAGGCGTCGTATTGTAGACGACGAGCCGTGACGTGTCCGCGACAAGATTGGCGTTGACGCCGATGCGTCCGGCAAGCCCGCGCCGCTGGGGGTTGAGCGTATCGAGCGACCCCGTATAGGGAATGTTTCCACCCCCCAGATCGACGAACATCTGAAGCTCAGGGCCTTCGCCCGTGAGACCTGACGTCGAGAAGCTTGCCCTTGCCCCCGTCACGGCGTTGCCTGCGCTGGTGTTGACGACCCGCAGTGTCGAGCCTGTCAGCGTGGCGCTGAAACCCGCAGGAAGCGCACCAGCAAGGGCCGCCTGCAAACCGGCAAAACCTCCCGCCCGATCATAGCGGATGATGGTAGCGCCACCCTCGCCTTCAGAGGCGGGAATCGGATTGGGTGCCGGTCCGTCCGTGGCGATGACCTGGAAGCGCCTCGGGCCTGTCGGCGTGTTGATGTCGATCATCAACGTGTTGCCAGCCTTCATCGCCAGCGTCGCAGGCACCAGCACGTCGGCCAGGTCGATATCATACCCGGCGTTGGCACCCACGGTGACGGGCGTCGTCGGATTGCGATCCCCCAGACTTGAAGCCAGTGCCGCTGCCAGATCATCGATCTGGGTCTGTGCCTCGACAAGCGTCTTGTCGCGCATGGCCACTTCTGCGGCGATCTCGCCCGAGCGGAACAGCCCACTGGCGATCACATCGACGCCCGCGCCACCACCAGACGGATTGAACCGGATTGTGCCAACGCCGCGGTCAGCCGGATTGGTGGTGAACAGCGAATTCGCGGTGATCACCGAGCGCTGGTCGAAGGTGAACGAGGACGCGCCATCGCCGCTGTAGATCTGCAAACCGGAATTCGTGAAGATGCTGACCTTGCCATTGTCCTGGTTGACGACACGGACATCGACCAGTGCTGCCAGTTCCTGAATGGCGGAATCGCGGTCATCAAGCAGGGCGGCGGAGCTGGCGGAGACCTGCCCGTTGACCGTCAGGCGACGATCAGCGTCGGCGACACGGCTGATCGCGTTGTTCAGACGATCGATCCCTGAAGCAATGTTGGCTTCGGCATCCTCGCGCATCCGCTGGATGTCCGATGACAGACCGTTGAGCGTGGATGCAAGCTGCTGGGCCGTTGACATGACCTGCGCACGCGCGGTGAAATCGGACGGATTGGCGGTCAATGTTTGCAGCGACGAGGTGAAGGTGTTGACCGACGTATCGAGCGATCCCGCCTGTCCGGGCGCTCCGAACAACTGGTCGAGCTGGCGGGCATAGCGCGCACGCACATCGGTGAAGGCCGCACCGGCAGTCTCCACCCGCAACTGTTTCTGCACCAGGACGTCGAGCTGACGCTGGATACCGGTTGCCAGGGCCCCGCTGGTGTTCTCGCCAGTGACACGCTGGCGGATATCGAGTTGCCTGCGGCTGTAGCCGACCGTGCTCGAGTTGGAGATGTTGTTGGACACCACCTCCATCTGGGCCTGCGTGACGCGCAAGCCCGAGAGCGAGGCGTTCATTGCTCCCATCAAACCCATGGCAACCTCCTCTCAGCCAGAGCCAGCACAGGCCCGTTGCCGCAGCCAGTGATCAACGGATGATGTTGATCACGTCGCGCAGCATGTCGGACGACGTGGAGATGACGCGCGTGTTGGCCGAATAAGCCTGCTGGGTCACGATCATCTTGGCGAATTCATCGGCGATATCCGTATTGGAATTCTCGACCGCACCGCCCACCACCGCGCGTCCGGCATCGGTGATGACGGGAGAGCCTGATTCCAGCGTCTGCTCGAAGACGCCGCCGTCGCGCCGCTTCAGGCTGTTGTCAGCCGAGAATTGCGCGACCGAGAGCTGGTAGAGGCCCACGACCTGGCCGTTGGTGTAGTTGCCCTGCACACGACCGCCATCACCCACCGTGATCGAGGTCAACTCGCCAGAAGGGTAGCCATCCTGCGAAAGCTTGGTGACACGCACGTTGCCCGTGGAATTCACGTCCGCGTCGGCATATTGCGTCAGGGCCGACGAGAAGCTGAATGGCCCAAGGGCGGCACCATTGACGGTGACACTGATGCCCGGAAGCACTGCCGGAGAGGTGGGCTGGCCAGCCGCATTGAAGGTGAATGTACCGCCAGGAATCTGTGCCCATTTCGTCGCAGCACCGGTTGCGGCGGAATCTACTTGATAATAGGCATTCCAGGATTCCGCACCCGCCGTATTCGAGGTCTTGCCCCAGCGCATCTGCACATTGAGGGGAGCGCCCTGGGCATTGTACGTCGTGAGCGCACCCCCACTGATCGACTGGTTGAGGAACGCCGTTTCGTCGGTTGCCGTCACAGCCGCAGGCGCACCTGCACCCCACGGGCCAGCACCCAGAAGCCACGATGCCGGGATGGCGATATCCGCGTTGGCAGTGCTGGGACGCGCCGGAAGGTTGGCGCGATATTCGATATCACCTGTGGGGCGGGCAGGAATGTTGTCACCCGCCACCTTGACGACGCTGGGCTGCGATCCGATCAGGTCACCCGTGATAGGGTCCATCGGAATCCCCTTGAGGAAGAACCCCGCGCCGTTGACCATGTAGCCCGATCGATCCAGCTGGAAATCGCCCCGCCGTGTGTAGAGGTCGATGCCTGCGAAGGTCGGCGTGTTGCCGGCATAGCCCGTGCGCTCCTGCACGATGAAGTAGCCCTCGCCGTTGATGGCGATGTTGGTGCCGACACCGGTGGTGTTTAGATCACCCTGGATGGTGTTCGTGGCATTGCTCATGGCTGAGACCGAACCAGCGAGTTCCCGCCCGCGCGGCGTATCCGGGATCAGGTCGACAAAACTGGTGTCGACACGCTTGAAGCCTGTCGTCCGGGAGTTGGCGATGTTACCGGAGATGTTCTCCATAGCGAAGGACTGCGACTTGAGACCGGACACCGCCGTGGTCATTGCTCCGAAGATACCCATTTTACACTCGTCCTCGTGGCCTGGTTGATAGGTTCGGGGCGCGTACGCAGGCACCTGAATCACGCCCCGGTGCCAAGGGGATAGCAGGGGCCGTGCCAGAAATTTTTCTGTTTTATTTCAATGGGTAAAACTCTGTTTACCAGACCATTCCGGCAAATTGGGACGGGCGAATGAGGACGAGGCGGCAAGTTTTGCCGGGCTGAGCCACTTTTCCTTCTCCCCGCAAAAAACTGGGGAGACTGCCGCCTCTATTCCTTCTTGCCCAGCGGATTGCTCAGAATTTCGCCCGCGACATCCTGGAGCCTTGGTTCCTCTGCGGCCAGGAACGGCAGCGGGCGGCATGTGGCCACCGCTGCCAGCCCGACACGGGCCGTCAGCAACCCGTTCAGCACGCCCTCTCCAAGCTTGGCGGACAGCCTTGCTGCCAGCCCATGCCCCACGAGCTGCGAGAGCACACTGTCCGTGATGGCTACGCCCCCGGTGATAGCGAGATGGCCCAGGATGCGACGTCCCAGACGCAGGAAACCAAGCGTGCCCGGCCTCGCACCGTAAATATCCGCGATGCGCCGTGTCAGCATCACGGATTGCGCCGCGACGAACAGCACATCGACGATGGCGCGAGGCGAAATCGCCGTGACGACGGAAACACGCTTCGCCGCGCTGGCGATGACCCCCTTCGCCAGTGCGTCTCGCGGCAACAGCAAGGTCCGGTCCGCAAGCGTGAGCAACCCGCGACCATCAATGATTTCGCCGAGATAACCTTCCATGGCGGCGCGCTGTTGCGCCGTGGCGGGATCCTTAGCCTGGTAGCCAAGCAGACGCACAACGATGGCTCTTGCCCCGTCAACATCATCCGAGAGCATCACCGCGTCAGCCGCCTCGCGTAGTTCGGCTGCGGCGGACAAACTGCGCAAGCCGCTGATCTCACGGACAATCAGGGCGACCAGGGCTAGCACTGCCACGCACAGCAATCCGATGCCAAGCCATCCCACATAGACATTGGTGCGGTACAGTTCATCGACCAAGCGCCAGAACCAGAGGCCAAGCGCCATCGTCAGCAAGCCAGTGAGAGCCGACCAGAAAAGCCGGGTCCAGAGCGAAAAGCCACCCGCCTTGGGTTTGAGGGTCATGTCCGGCAGGGCGGCCTCAATTGCGCTCGCGGCGAACACGTCCGGCTCGTCCGCGATCACCACAGCCTTGGCGGGCCGCCGCGCCTCCACAACACGCGACGATGGCTCCGGCTCTTTCGCAGGCTCAATCCGGAATACGCGTGGTTTGGATGCTTCGCTCATCGGCTTACCTCAGCCTGTCGCCCAACAGGAATTCCAGCGCACGGTCCAGGCGGATATGCGGCAGAGGCTTCAGTCGACCATCGGCATGGCGCTCCGGTACTGGCGGACGAAAGCGCAGGAACCTGAGATCAAGCGGCTTCGCTGCTGCATCGAGCACCACCATTGGATCGGTCGGCAAATCGCCTGGGAACATGGCAGCCTCCGCATCGCCATCGAAGACATCTTCGCCAAGGCGTTCTCCCTTGAGAGGAATGCCCGCGATGCATGGCAGGACGCGACGGCCCTCCTTGGCTGTCATCTCCCGTGTCGCGCGAACCGCAGCAATGGCTGCGACATCAATGCTGGCACCAGCGCCTTCCGCCTGGGCGGCTGCGCGGTCAACCAGCGACCGGACGATGGCCTCCAGTCGATCATGGTTTAAATGGTGCAGGTGATCCGCCTTGGTCGCCGCAAACAGCACCTTGTCGATCCGCGGCGCGAAGATTTGGGCCAGCAAACCGTTCCGTCCCGTCCGGAAGGCTTTGAGGACATCCCCCATCGCGGCCTCCAGATCCGCCACGGCAGCGGGGCCAGCGTTGAGCGAGGTCAACGCATCCACAAGCACGATCTGGCGGTCCAGACGGGCGAAATGGTCGCGGAAAAACGGCCGCACGATATGGTTGCGATAGGCATCATAGCGCCGCACCATCATGGCCTGCAGCGATTGTCCATCGGGTGCGGGCGACAACCGGTCCAGCGGCGCAAAGGTAAGCGCGGGCGATCCCTCAAGGTCACCCGGCATCAGGAAGCGCCCGGGCGGCAGCGACGAAAGCGACACCTGCTCGTCACGACACGACAGCAGAAAAGACGTGAAACGTTCGGCCAGGCCACGCGCCTGGGCTTCCTCAGCGCTCACTGCAGGATCGGTCGCATCTGCCAGTGCGAGAAAATCCCGCGCCAGCGGCAGCCTGGGGTTCTGCCGCGCCAGCGCAAGTGTCTCGCGCGACCAGTCCGCATAGCTCTTGTCCAGGAGCGGCAGATCGAGCAGCCATTCGCCGGGATAGTCCACGATATCGATCGCCAGCGTGGAGATGCCACCGGTCCAGCCGCTGCCGCTCTCGTATTCCACCACGATGCGCAACTCCGAGATGCGTCGCGTGGATTCCGGCCAATGCCGGTCAGCACCCGTCATCGCGGCCAGATGATCCTCGTAAGGAAAGCGCGGCACAGCATCGTCGGGTTGCGGCGCAAGGCTGACCTTGCGGATGCGGCCTTCGCCCATGGCGGCAAACAGCGGCAGCTTGCCGCCGCCGATCAGCGCGTGAACCAGCGCCGTGATGAACACCGTCTTGCCGGAGCGAGACAGCCCTGTCACGCCAAGGCGCACCGTTGGATTGACCAGCCCGCCCGCAAAGCCCGCCAGGCTCTTCAGTGCGTGGGCAACATCATCGGCAAAGCTCAAAGCGCCAATCCCTTCAGCTTCTCCTCCAGCAGCGCCATGGCCCGCGCGATCACCGCACCATCCATCACCCTGTGGTCGAAGCCCACGGTGATATCCACCGTGCCGTCCGCCGCGAACGGCCCATATCCAAGGAACGTGGTGACGGGCGAGACCGGGTGCAAGATCGAAGCCCCCAGATGCCCCACAACGGAAACGCCATACGTCCCGACATAATGCTGACGATGGCGCGGCATGTTGAAAGCATACCACCAGATCAGACGACGCAAGGGCAGCGGCAGGCGTGACACCGCTATGATCATCCGGTTGCGGCTGATTTCGCCGATGGGCTTGGTGATCGCGGCGTCGATATCCGCCGCGATCTCCTGCAGACTTCGCTCCGCAGGCGACTTGATCCGCGCGGGAAACAGCACCTTTTCACCATCAATCTCCCGCTCGACCATCAGGCTGGCGACAGAGGTTCCATGCTCGAACAGCCGTGGCCAGGGCAGCACGCAGTAGCTGCGGCGCAGCTCAGGCAGATCACGCGCCACTTCCGCCCACGCCTTGATGAAATACGCCGTAACGGGCACCGGCTTCTCTGATGCCTTACGGGCGGCCAGCACCGCACTGATGGTGATGCGCCGACCGATCACACCCTGCGGCACCTTGCGCGCGGCGTGCGACAGGTCGGCGATGAAGCTGCGCGAGGGAGAAAGCGGGATGGAGCGGCCTTGCATGGCGGAGGTCATCGCATTTCTGTGGGCTTACCGGCAAGGGGTGCGTTGACAGCTGACAACCCACGCCGCCACAGTGAACGATGAGCATCAGGTCAGATATCGCCCGCCATTTCGGCACTCCTGCCATCGTTGTTGACCTGGACGTGGTCGAGCGCAACATCGCTCGCGTGCAATGGCAGCTCGATCAGGCAGGTGTCGCCAACCGTCCCCATATCAAGACTCACAAGTCGCCCGACCTTGCCAAGGTGCAGCGTGCGGTGGGCGCGAAGGGCATCACCTGTCAGAAGCTGGGCGAGGCCGAGATTTTCGCCGATGCCGGGTTCGACGACATCCTGATCAGCTACAATGTCTTCGGCGAGGAGAAAGAGGCTCGCATGGCCGCCTTGCTCCGGCGCAATCGGGTGGAACTCACCGTCGCCGCCGACAATCCCGTGACCATCGACGGCCTGGACCGTGCGGGCCAGCTGGCCGGACGTCCCGTCGGCGTGGTCATCGAATGCGACACAGGCCGCCAGCGTGCGGGCGTCGAGACACCTGCGGAAGCCATTCAGCTTGCCATTGAGGCGGCACACCGTCCCGGCCTGCAATTCAAGGGCCTCATGCTGTATCCGCCGGAAGACGGCTGGGAGCGCAGCCAGATTTTCCTCGATGAAGCACTGAAAGGCCTGCGTGCGGCGGGCCTACCTGTCGAGATCATCTCCACCGGGGGATCGCCCAACCTGCCCCATGTCGGCAAGCTGAAGGGAGCAACCGAGCACCGCGCGGGAACCTATATTTTCAACGATCTCATGCAGGTGAAGGCCGGGGTGGCAACCTTGGAGGATTGCGCCCTCAAGGTCTATGCCGCCGTCGTCAGCCGGGGGGGAGCGGAGCGTGGCATCATCGACGCTGGCTCCAAGACGCTGACCACGGACAGCGGTGGGCTGGAGGGCCACGGCTATATTCTGGAGCATCCAGAGGCGAAGATCACCCGCTTCGCCGAGGAGCATGGCTTTCTCGATCTTTCGGCCTGCAATGATCGCCCTCGTGTAGGCGATATCGTGCGCGTCATCCCCAACCATGTCTGCGTCGTCGTCAACATGGTGGACCGCATGATCGCGGTGCGTGGCGACATGATCGTCGGCGAAATTCCGGTGGCGGCGCGGGGGCGGCTGACATGAAGGTCGTCGGCATCGGCAAAGTTCTTGTCATCGGTCTTGGTCAGATGGGCCTTGGCATGGCGACCACGCTGGCGGGCAAGGGCTTCACGGTGGTCGGCTTCGATGTGGCCGAGGGTTCAAGACAAAGGGCGACCGCGGCTGGCATAGCCGTCAAGCCATCGCTTGCGGACGCTGTGGCTGGCACTCAAGCCATCATCCTTTCCCTCCCGCTCGCCGCTCACGTCGCGGAGGTTGTTGAGGGGCGCAAGGGCGTGCTGACGGTCGCTGGTAAGGGCACCATCATCATCGATACATCAACATCCGAAGCCAGCGTTTCGCGCACACTGGCAGCGGCCTGTGCGGCGAAAGGCATCGGCTTCCTTGATGCCCCGGTCTCTGGCGGCCCGGCTGGCGCAAAGGCCGGCACGCTCACCATGATGATCGGCGGCGATGCGGCCCATGTCACGGCAGCGCAAACCGTGCTCGATGCCATCGCCGCGAAGGTCATCCATGTCGGAGCCTCCGGCGCGGGCAATGTGGCCAAGCTCGTCAACAACCTGCTGGTGGCGGTCAACCTGCTCACGGTGTCGGAGGCGATGCGCTTGTCCGAGGCCGCTGGCGTGCCGACGGCAGATGTGCTGAAGGTCGTCAACGCTGCTTCAGGCCGCAGCGCGGTGTCCGAGGTGAATTATCCCCGGTGGATCCAGTCCGGCACGTTCGATTCAGGCTTCACCATGGGCCTGATGCGCAAGGATGTACGGCTGGCGCAGGCGCTGATTGCGGAGACGGGACTGGATTTGCCGCTGGCGGAACTCGCGGCGCGGGCTTGGAAAGCAAGTGCAGAGCGGTTGGCGGATGGGGAGGATTTCAACCGGGTCGCGGGGTGAAGAAAGACAGCAGCTACCGCCCCAAAGCCGCCCGTACCAACCGCACCGCGTCCTCGCTCGCCCACTCGGCAGGCCCCGCCAGATAGCCCAGTTCGCACCCCTGCGGATCGATGATCAGCGTTGTCGGCATTCCCAGCGCCCGGTCCACCGCGCGCAGCTGCTGGAAAATCTTCGCCGAGGGATCGCTGTAATACGCCAGCCTCGTCACGCCGATCTCCTGCAGGAACGCCTTGGGGCGCTCCAGATTGCGTTGGTCGATGCTGACCGCCACCACCTCGAAATCCACGCCGCCGAGTTCAGCCTGCAGCTTGTCCAGCGCAGGCATTTCTTTGCGGCATGGCGCGCACCAGGTGGCCCAGAGGTTGAGCAGCACAGTCTTGCCGCGCAAGGAAGACAGCATCATCGGCTTGCCTTCGGGACCGATGAAGGCAAGATCGGGCAGAAGCTTGGGATCATCAGGCACCTGCACGCCCGCAACCTCGCCTGTTGAAAGCGGCTTCATCTTCGCGGTCACTGGTTTTGCGGCAGCACAGCTGTTTGCTGCCTGTGCATTGCCCGAAGCAACACTCATCCCGTATAGGCCAAGGCTGACAACGGCAGCGGTGATCAGGCTCTTCAGCAAGGCATGTCGCTTCAGCAAGATTTGCACCTCAGGGATAAATCACATGAGCAATCAGATGTGGGGCGGACGGTTCGAAAGCGGACCCGCCGCTATCATGGAAGAGATCAACGCTTCCATCGATTTCGACAAGAGGCTGTGGCGTCAGGACATCCGCGGCTCGAAAGCCCATGCCGCAATGCTGGCGGAGACTGGCATCCTGTCGAAGGCCGATGTGGCGGCGATCACAAAGGGTTTGGACCAGGTGGCTGCTGAAATCGAGTCCGGCACGTTCACGTTTTCGCGTGCGCTCGAGGACATACACATGAACATCGAATCCCGCCTGAAAGAGATTATTGGCGAACCGGCAGGCCGATTGCACACCGCACGGTCACGCAACGATCAGGTGGCGCTCGATTTCAGGATGTGGGTGCGCGATACGGCGGATGAGCTGGATGCGCAACTGGCCGACCTGCAACTCGCCATGGCTGAAAAGGCCGAAATCCATGCTGGCACCGTGATGCCGGGCTTCACGCATCTGCAATCAGCCCAGCCCACGACCTTCGGCCATCACATGCTGGCCTATGTCGAGATGCTGGGGCGGGACCGCTCGCGGCTGGCCGATGCCCGCAAACGCATGAACGAATGTCCCTTGGGCGCGGCGGCACTGTGTGGCACGAGCTTCCCCATCGACCGCGAGATGACGGCAAAGGCCCTGGGCTTTGATCGCCCGACCGCCAACTCCCTGGACAGCGTGGCCGACCGCGATTTCGCCCTTGAGGTGCTGGCGGCAGGCGCCATTACCGCCGTGCATCTCTCGCGGCTGGCCGAAGAGATCGTGCTGTGGACCACGGTGCAGTTCGGCTTCGTGCGCCTCTCCGATGCTTTTTCCACTGGCTCCTCGATCATGCCGCAAAAGCGAAATCCGGATGCGGCAGAACTGGTGCGAGGCAAAGCGGGCCGCATCATCGGCGCGCTCAACGCCCTAATGATCACCATGAAAGGCCTGCCGCTGACCTATTCCAAGGACATGCAGGAGGACAAGGAACCGACCTTTGATTCGCTCATGACCCTCAGCCTTGTCATTGCCGCCATGGCGGGCATGGTACGCGACATGACACCAGACGCGAAAAAGATGAAAGCGGCGGCAGGCGCGGGCCATGCCACAGCCACTGATCTCGCGGACTGGCTGGTGCGCACACAGAAACTGCCGTTCCGCGAGGCGCACCATGTGACGGCGCGGATCGTCGGTTTGGCTTCAGCCAAGGGCATCAGCCTCGAAAAGCTCGCTCTGGCCGAGATGCAAAGTGTGCATCCGTCCATCACGCCAGACGTTTTCGGCGTGCTTGGCGTCGATAGATCGGTGAAAAGCCGGGTGAGTTATGGGGGCACCGCCCCTGCCAATGTCAGGTCACAGGCGAGAAAGTGGCTGAAAAGGCTGCGTTCGCCCAAAAAATAACAATACCGTCTTGTCAATCTCGACGTGCAAGCCTCGACGTGCAAGCCTCGACGGGGTAGAGCAATCGGATAATGTGACGCCCAAACCGGAGACGATCAAACCGTGGATCGCCGTCAATTTTCCCTTCTGGCTTTAGCTGCTGGCCTAGCCACCGGCGTATCGGCCTGTGGCCGTCGCGGCGCATTGGAGCCGCCGCCCTACACTGCGCAAGGCCAGGAATGGGCCAAACGCCAGGGCCGCAATCCGGATGGAACGCCAAAGCAGGCCGGCCAGCCAGGCCAACCGCGTGCCGCACGTCAGCAGCAGGCGCAAGGCAGCGTCAGCGAAAGCCTTCAGCGCGAGCAGGACGACCGCAACACGGTCGATGTCGAAGCCAATGTCGAGCGCAACCGCCCGGAAGGCGAGCCGCGCGTGCCAAGCGATCCGACGACGACCGAGCCGGGGCAATCCACGCCCTCGATCTCACCGACGGGAGGCCGCAAGCGTCCGCCCGGCATCGTCCCGCCGAAACGCTCGTTTATCCTCGACGGCTTGCTGGAATAGCAGAGCAATTTTCTTCCCCCCTGGGGAAGGTGTCTGCCGGAGGCAGACGGATGAGGGATAACCTCTGACCGTCATGCCTCTCTCTCATCCGGTCGGCATCCGCTGACCACCTTCTCCCAAGGGAGAAGGAAAGGCGCGGCCCCCATGCATCATTTCCACTACAAAGACGGACATCTCCACGCCGAAGATGTGGCGATCGCCGACATCGCTGCGGCGGTTGGCACACCGGTCTATGTCTATTCGCTCGCAACCATCACGCGGCATTACCAGCTCTATGCTGCGGCCATGGCGAAGGCGGCGGGCTCTGCTGCGCGGGCGCATGTTTTCTATGCCATGAAGGCCAACAGCAACATCGCCGTTCTGGAAACCCTGGCCGGACTTGGCTCGGGTGCCGACGTCGTCTCGGAGGGCGAGATTCGCAAGGCGATGCGGGCAGGCATTCCCGCCTCGAAGATCGTTTTCTCCGGCGTGGGCAAGACGGAGGCCGAACTCGCCCATGCCGTCGATATGGACCTCTACCAGGTCAACATCGAGACCGAGGGTGAACTCGAAGCACTGAACCGCGTCGCGGCTGCGAAGGGCAAGCGGCAACCCGCCGTCTTCCGCGTCAACCCTGACGTTGGAGCAGGCGGCCATTCCAAGATCACGACTGGCTCCGATTCCAACAAGTTCGGCGTCTCCTTCTTGGAGGCGGAACGGCTCTATGCCCGCGCCGCCAACATGGAGGGCATCGCCATCAAGGGTCTGGCCGTGCATATCGGCAGCCTGATCGATGATCTCGACGATCTTCAAGCCGCCTTCCGCCGAATGCGCGACGTGACCCAGCACATCAGGAGCACGGGGCTGTCAGTCGAGCGGCTGGACCTCGGCGGCGGCCTCGGCATACCCTACAGGATACCCAAGAATTTCGACCACGGCCCGGACCTGATCAACGCCTACGCCGACATGGTGGCACGCGAGACGGCGGGTCTTGATGTCGATCTGGGCTTCGAACCGGGTCGCATCATCGTCGGCAACGCCGGGATCATGGTGACGAAGGCGCTCTACCTGAATCCGCGACACTCGAGGCAGTTCCTGGTGGTCGACGCCGCCATGAATGACCTGATCCGCCCCGCCATGTACGAGGCGTATCACGAAATCTGGCCGATCACCGAAGCGCAGGATAACGCGCGCAACGTTGCCTATGACGTGGTGGGACCGATCTGCGAGAGCGGCGACACCTTCACGGAGGGGCGCGTGCTGCCGGAAATGCGGCCGGGCGACCTGATCGCCTTCATGACGGCAGGCGCATACGGAGCCAGCATGGCCTCCACCTACAATCTCCGGCCGCTCATCGCGGAAGTGGTTGTCAAAGGCAACCAGTTCGCAATTACCCGCCCGCGCCAGACCTATGATGACCTGATCGGCGCGGACATCACGCCGCGGTGGTAAGCGCCTTTCGGCCACCACACAATCCCGTGACCATTTGCCCCGCCACACTGTTCAAACGCCGTCGGCGTGTTACTTTGTCGAGGTAACAACTGGAGCAACGGATGGCGGAGCCACAACGGACTGCACCGGATTCAACCCCAGCCGCCGCCTTGGCGCGGAAGGTGGACGCGACGCGCAAGGTGATGCTCTGGGAGCAGGCTTGGCCAGCTCTTGTTGCGCCTGCTGCCGTTCTCGCGCTGTTTCTTGCGGTGTCCTGGTTCGGCCTCTGGCTCGATTTGCCTCGCTGGGGACGTGCTGCAGGCGTGCTGATGTTCGGTGCGGCTTTTCTTCTGTCTTTCAAAGGACTTGCAGGCATTCGCCAGGCTGGAGAAGGCGAGGCGAGGGCCAAGCTGGACCGCGATTCCGGCCTGCCGCACCGGCCTGTTGAGGCCATGAGCGATACATTGTCACTCGCCAGCGACAACACCTCGCGGGCTTTATGGGCACTCCATCAGAGGCGCGCCCAGGCCGCCGTCGACAAGCTCAAAGTTGCCGCGCCCGATCCAGCGCTGCGCCGCAGCGATCCCCGCGCCTTGCGATTCGCACCTTTCGTGCTGGCCTTGGCTGCCTTGTTTACGGCCGGGCCAGACCTGACAAACCGCGTCACAGCCGCCTTTCAATGGAGCGAGCCTGCGGTTCCACCGCCACCGCCGCGTCTGGATGTGTGGCTTGATCCACCAGCCTACACAGGTCGGCCGCCGCAGTTCCTCGTGCGCAGCCAGTCCCCCGAGGCGTCCGCTTCATCGGCAGGTCCGGTGCAAGCGCCGGTCAATTCCGTGCTGGTCGTGCGCGCGACGCCTGCCGAAGGAGTGACGCTCGATGTCGCAGGCGCGTTGCAGCCGCTGGATACGCCACCAACCGCACCCGGCGCGTTGGAAAAGCGCTTCACGTTGACAGGCCAGGGCGAGGCGGTCGTCAAGCGCGGCGGGACAGTGCTCGGTCGCTTCACGTTGTCCGCCATTCCCGACAAGGCCCCGACTGTGACGCTGAAGGAAGCGACACCCACTGAAAACAGGGACGGCCTTCGGCTCGTCTACAGCGTTACCGACGACTACGGCGTCAAGGAAGGCGAAGCGCGATTCTCCGCAATCCGCAAGCAGGGCGAACCCCAGCGCCGCACCCTTGTCGAGCCGCCCACCGCCGCTTTGACACTGCCCTACGGCAATCAGCAGGAAAGCGATGCGGAAACTGTCGTGACACTGGCCGAAAGTCCCTGGGCGGGGGCACAGGTGCGCCTGCAACTCTTCGTCAAGGACGACGCTGGCAACGCCGGCCAGAGTGAAGTGCGCGAAGTGACCTTGCCGCAACGGATGTTCACCAACCCGCTGGCGAAGGCGCTGGTGGAACAGCGCCGCAACCTGGTGCTCGACCCAGACCGCAAAGTGCAGGTGCAGACAGCACTTGATGCCCTGTTGATCGAGCCGGAGCGTTACTTGGCCAAGCAGACGGGGGCCTATCTGGGCCTGAGGATGGCTTCTCAGAAGCTGCGTGCAGCACGGACAGACCCCAAGCTGCTGGAGGTCGCGGACTGGCTCTGGACCATGGCGCTCGAACTGGATGATGGCGGCCTGAGCGATGCCGAGAAAGCGCTGAAGGAAGCACAGGAAAAACTGCGGGAAGCTTTGGAGCGCAACGCCGACCCCAACGAGATCAAGCGGCTGACAGACAATCTGCGGCGTGCCATGGACCGTTACATGCGCGAATTCGCGGAGCGGGCACAGCGCGAGAACCGCCTGTCCGAGAACAGGCCGAACGATCCCAATCAGCCAACAATGAACCGTAACGACCTGCAGAAGATGCTGGAGGAGATCGAGAAGCTGTCCCGCGAAGGGCGCCAGGCCGAAGCCCAGGAACTGCTGCGCCAACTGAATGAAATGATGCAGAACCTGCAAGCCCAGCGCGGCCAGCGCCAGATGGGCGAGCGGGAGCGCGGCATGGGCGAGAGCATGAACGAGCTCGACCAAATGACACGCGAGCAGCAGCAATTGCGGGATCGCACCTATCGTGACGGCCAAGAGCGCCGCCGCCAGGGACAGCAGGCCGACCGCAACCGCCAACAGCAAGGACAGCAAGGACAGCAAGGACAACGGGGGCAGCAAGGCCAGCAAGGTCAACGCGGCGAACAGGGCCAGCGCGGAGAGCGTGGCCAAGGCGGAGAGCAGGGCCAAGGCGGGGACCAAGGCCAAGGGAGCGATCAGGACATGGCCGAGAATGGCGAAGGCCAGGGCCAGAGCCTTCAGGAGCGCCAGCAGCGCCTTCGGGAACAGCTTGAGCGCCTGCAGCGCCGTATGCGCGAATTGGGCATGAACGGCGAGAAGGGCCTCTCAGAAGCTGAACAGTCCATGCGCGATGCCGAGCGCCAATTGGGTCAGGGTCAGGAAGGCCGCGCCGTGGACAGCCAGGGCAAGGCGCTGGAAGGCTTGCGCCGCGGAATGCAGGGCATGGCCCAGCAGATGCAGCAGCAG
>JANNEO010000159.1:0-3261 GCA_031378805.1 Hyphomicrobiales bacterium | reverse complement strand
GTTCACCCTCGTCATTACCGATTTCGGTATCCCCAAGGTGATTGGTGGCCAGTTCAACGTGCTGGCAACCGATGCCTACAAGCAGATCGTGGGGCAACAGAATTTCGAAATGGGTGCGGTCGTGGGCCTGATCCTGCTGATACCTGCCGTGCTGGCCTTCTTCGTGGACCGCCAGGTGCAGAAGCGGCAGGTGGCGATGCTGTCGGCCCGTGCCGTGCCTTACCAGCCCAAGCCCCATGCGCTGCGTGATCTGGGCCTGCTGGCGTTCTGCATGGCGATTGCAGCGGCACTTGCCGCGATGCTTGGTGTGGCGGTGTGGGCGTCCTTCATCACGTACTGGCCCTACAATCTGGCATTGACCACCGCCAACTACGATTTTGGCAATTTCGATCCTGGTGGCTGGGATCCCTATTTCACGTCGCTGAAGCTGGCCGCGATGGTGGCCGTGATCGGCACGTCAGTCGTGTTCGTGGTGGCCTATCTCGTCGAAAAGACCAAGGGGCACGCCGTGCTGCGGCAGGTCGTGCCGTTTCTCGCCATGCTGCCGATGGCGGTGCCCGGCCTGGTGCTGGGCCTCGGCTATGTCTTCTTCATCAACTCGCCATCGAACCCGCTGGGCATTTTCTACGGCACGCTGACGCTGCTGGCCGTCAACACCATCGCGCATTTCTACACGGTCGCCCATATCACGGCGACGACGGCGCTGAAGCAGATCGATGCGGAGTTCGAATCCGTTTCGGCCTCGCTCAAGGTGCCTTTCTGGACCACCTTCCGCCGTGTCACTGCACCGATCTGTATGCCTGCGATTCTCGACATCGCGGTCTATATGTTCGTCAATGCGCTGACGACGGTGTCGGCCATCATCTTCCTCTATGGTCCGGGCACCAAGGTTGCGGCCATCGCCATCGTCCACATGGATGAGGCGGGCACCATGGCCGCTGCCGCTGCCATGGCCAGCTGCATCGTGCTGACCGCCATGGCGGTGAAACTGCTGCATGTTGTGCTGGACAGACTGGTCTTCGACCGGTTGCAGAGCTGGCGCAAGCGCTGAGGCTCACTGCAACCGGATCAGCACCAGTCCGGCGACGATGAAGACAGCCGCGACGATGCGGTTGGTCCGCAACGGCTCTTTCAGGATCAGCACGGCAATCGCGGCACCAAACAGCACGCTTGTCTCGCGCACGGCGGCCACGAGTGGTATGGGTGCCACCGTCATCGCCCAGATCGCAATGGCATAGGCCCCGGCGGACATCGCCCCGCCTGCCATGCCCGGTCCCCAGAAGCCGGTGATCGGTCTCAGCCCTGCCGTTCCGCGTATCCACCAGGCAAGTCCGGTGAAGAACAGTCCATCCGCCACGAACAGGGCCGCGATATAGGCCAGCGCGTCGCCCGAAACCCTGGCCCCTGTGCCGTCACTGAGCGTGTAGGCACAGATGGTGATGGCGGTAAGGCCCGCGAACCCCAGCGCCTTGCGGTCCATGTGCGCGGCGTCACTGGCGGATTTCATCGACATCACGAATATGCCGAGGCCGAGAATGGCGATCCCTGCGAAGCCCTGCGCCGAGACGTTTTCACCCAGAAGGAAAATGGAGGCGATGGCCGTCAGCAACGGCGCCGACCCCCGCGCGATGGGGTAGACCTGGCTCATGTCGGCCCGGCGATAAGCCTCCGTTAGCGCAAAGTAATAGCCGACGTGGATCAGTACCGACGCGATGAGCCAGGGCCAGGCTTCGGCGCGTGGCAGGCCGGTGTAAAACAGCAGTGGCAGGGTGATGATCGAGGCGCAGAAATTGATCAGCACCATCGCCAGGAAAGGCTCAAGCTTGATTTTGAGGATGGCGTTCCACCCGGCGTGCAAGGCGGCGGCGGCGAGAACGGCGAAGAAGACTGAGAGCGAAATGGCGGATATCCGGACAAATCAGTGGCGCAAGCGCTGTCATCACAGGTGACGGATTTGCAGTGGCGCGTCGAGACGAAAAATGGGTCGCCGGCTAAAAATCTGAGCGTTCCTTCATGCGGGGTTGCTTTCCCCCGATAAGCCCGTCAGGTTTGCCCGAGTGCTTGTCTGGAGAGGTTTGGATGTCGGGAACACTGGGTTTTGACGCACTGAAGGCGGCAGTGGCGTCGGGCGAGATCGACACCGTGCTGGTCTGCTTCACCGACATGCAGGGCCGCCTCATCGGCAAGCGTTTCCATGCGCCCTTCTTCATCGATGGGGGCCATGCCGAGACACATGCCTGCGACTATCTGCTGGCCAATGACATCGACATGGAGCCTGTGCCGGGCTACGCAGCCGCAAGCTGGCAGAAAGGCTATGGCGATTTTGTCATGAAGCCGGATCTGTCAACGATCCGTCGCCTGCCCTGGCTGCCCGCCACGGCCATTGTCCTGTGTGACGTGCAGGACCACCATCACCACGATCTGCCACATTCGCCACGCGGGATGCTGAAGGCGCAGGTCGCCCGGCTCGATGCCATGGGGATGCGGGCCTATCTCGCGTCCGAGCTGGAGTTCTATCTCTTCGACGAGAGTTTCGAGGCGATCCGCGACAAGCGCTACCACGAGCCGAAAACCAGCGGCAGCTATATCCAGGATTACAACATCCTGCAGACCACGAAGGAGGAGGACGTGATGCGCGCCGTGCGCCTCGGCCTTGCAGGTGCCGGTATTCCGGTCGAGAATTCCAAGGGCGAATGGGGGCCGGGACAGGAAGAGATCAACGTGCGCTATGCCGATGCGCTGGAGATGGCAGACCGTCACGTGGTGCTGAAAAACGGCATCAAGGAAATCGCCTGGGCCAAGGGCAAGGCTGTCACCTTCATGTCGAAATGGCGCTATGATCTTGCAGGATCGAGTGCGCATATCCACGCCTCGCTCTGGGACAAGGCAGGCAAGACATCGCTGTTTCTGGACCCGAAGGCGGAATACGGCATGTCGCCGGTGATGCGCAGCTTTGTGGCGGGCCAGCTGAAATATGCCCGCGACATCACCTATTTTCTGGCGCCCTACATCAACTCCTACAAGCGCTTCCAGGCTGGCACATTTGCACCAACCAAGGCCGTCTGGAGCCGCGACAACCGCACGGCGGGTTTTCGCCTCTGCGGGGAGGGAACGAAAGCAATCCGCATCGAATGCCGGGTTGGCGGTGCGGACCTCAACCCCTATCTCGCCTTTGCCGCACTGCTGGCCGCAGGGATCGCGGGGATCGAGGAAAAGCTCCTACTGGCCGCGCCCTTCGCGGGGGATGCCTACACCGGCAAG
>JANNEO010000124.1:0-8510 GCA_031378805.1 Hyphomicrobiales bacterium | reverse complement strand
ATTCACGCCAACATGGCTCTGCCAAACTCAAACATGACGGGCGATTCATTGATCGCGGCAACGGCGCTCAGGCATGGCGTGACCATCGCAACCCGCAATACAAGAGATTTTTTGGCCTTTGGCGTCCGAACCTTCAACCCGTGGGAATATCACCGCTGATCACAGCCAGCGCTTCCCGCGCATCCAGCCTGCCATCATAAAGCGCCCGCCCCGTGATTGCCCCGGCGATCCTGCGGTTCTCCGGCCGCAACAGCGCCTTCACATCGTCGATTGAAGCCAGCCCGCCCGACGCGATCACCGGAATGGACAGAGCCTCGGCAAGCATCCGCGTGCCGGTCATATCAAGGCCCTGCAACATGCCGTCCCGCGCGATGTCTGTGTAGATGATCGCGGCGACGCCTGCATCCTCGAAGCGGCGGCCCAGTTCCAGCGCCGACAGCGCCGATGTCTCGGCCCATCCTTCCACCGCCACCATCCCGTCCCGCGCATCGATGCCGACGGCGACCTTGCCGGGGAAGGCTTTTGCGGCGGCCCGGACGAAATCCGGATCGCGCACTGCCGCGGTGCCGATGATGACGCGGGCGATGCCCTTGGCGAGCCAGCCCTCCACAGTTGCCATGTCGCGGATGCCGCCGCCGAGTTGCACGGGAAACCGCACGCGGCCAAGGATCGCATCCACGGCGGAAGCATTCATCGGCTTGCCTGCGAACGCCCCGTCGAGATCGACGACATGCAGCCAGGAAAACCCGTCCGCCTCGAAGCTTGCGGCCTGTGCGGCGGGATCGTTGTTGAAGATCGTGGCCTGCGCCATGTCGCCCTGACGCAGGCGGACACAGCGGCCTTCCTTGAGATCGATGGCGGGATAGAGGATCACGGCTTCCACCTGAGGAAATTCGCCAGCAGCGCCAGTCCCAGCTTCTGGCTTTTCTCGGGATGGAACTGTGCGCCCGCGATGTTGTCCCGCGCCACGATGGCCGTCACCGGTGCGCCGTAGTGGGCGCGGGCAATCACGTCGTTCTCGTTGTCCGCCATCAGGTGATAGGCGTGCAGGAAATAGGCGTGCAGGCCGTGTTCGCCCAGCACAAGACCCTGGGTGAGCGGGTGCATCTTGTGCTCATCCAGCGTGTTCCAGCCCATATGGGGAACCTTGAGGGTAGGATCGGTTGGCCGGATGCGGTCCACGGAGCCGGGCAACCAGTCCAGCCCCTTCGTTACGCCATATTCCGTGCCCTGGGTCGCCAGCAACTGCATACCCACGCAGATGCCCAGGAATGGGACGCCGTCGCGGCGCACGCGCTTCTCCAGAGTCTCGACCATGTCGGGAGCAGCCCGCAGATGCGTCATGCAATCGGCATAGGCACCATCGCCGGGCAGCACGATGCGGTCGGCACTGCCCACGACCTTCGCGTCGTCGGTGATGCTGACGCTGCCCACGATCCCGGCATCGGCCATGGCACGCTCCAGTGCCTTGCCGGCGGAGTGGAGGTTGCCCGCGCCGTAGTCGATCAGTGCAACTCTCACGCCTGCCTCACCCTTGGCCCCGGGCCGTCGGGAAGATGCCGAGCACGCTTGTGGAGGGCGGCGGTGTCATGGTGGAGGGGGGAAGTGTCGGTGGGTTCTCAGGATGGCTTCGGGTCGCTTTGCCGGTCACGCCTCGCGCAGCGGTCCAGTCCTTGAAGAACCGCCGTTCGCATTCCTCCAGCGAGGGGCCGCTGACAGTTGCGGCGTGTGTCCAGCCGAGGCGGGCATAATTGCGCCGCTGCCATTCATGGCCTTCGAGGCCCACCAGAAGCGCCATCAGCGCCGTGATTCCGCCAAACGCGATGCGTGGCAGGCCAAGCTGCCAGAACGCCAGCGACACCAGCCCGAACAATACAGCATAAATGATGGCAGGCAGCCACAGGCGCTGGAGCAGAAGCCACAGGCCGGTGAAGGCAAAGCCGAAGAGTGCGAAGCCCTCCTTCACGAAAACAGCCTTTTCCGCCACGGCCTCGGCGGTGGTGGCATCGGGCGGGAGATGAACGGTGTAGATTGCCATCAGGTCGACAATGTCCCCTTGGTGGAAGGTACGCGGTCCTTCATGCGGGGATCGACAGCCACCGATTGGCGCAACACCCGTGCCAGACCCTTGAAGCAACTTTCGGCAATATGATGGCTGTTCGCGCCATGAAGCGTTTCGACATGCAATGTCAGCCCGGCATTCATCGTGAACGCCTGGAACCACTCTCGGACAAGCTCTGCATCGAATGTACCGATCTTCTGCGTGGGGAAGGCCGTGCGGAACACCAGGAAGGGGCGCCCCGAGATATCCACCGCGACCCTCGTCAAGGTCTCGTCCATCGGCATCAGACAATCGGCATAGCGTGTGATGCCCTTCTTGTCGCCAAGCGCTTCGCGGAAAGCCTGGCCGAGCGCAATGCCGACATCTTCAGCCGTGTGATGATCATCCACCTCGAGATCGCCCGTGGCCGCGATGGTCATGTCGATCAGCGAGTGGCGTGCCAGCAGGGTGAGCATATGGTCGAGGAAGCCGATGCCTGTGGCAATTTCGGCCTTGCCCGTTCCATCCAGATCGATGGCGAGCGCAATCTGCGTCTCTGCAGTGTCGCGTTTCACGGTCGCTGTCCGCATGATCCAGCTGCTCCTTGCGTTGACAGGCGCTTTAGCAGGGGCAGGTGATTAATCCAACTCCCCGTCAAACTCCCTGTCGAACTCTCCCGTCGAACTCTCCTGCACCTAGCCAGAACACCTCGCCCTCGCTCTCGGCGCTGTCGAGCCAGAGGAAGCGCAGATCGGGGAAATCCGCCTCCAGGACATGCCTGTCCTCGCCAATCTCGCACAACAGGCCCCCTGCGGCCGTCAGATGCGCCTTCGCTCCGGCGATGATGCCGCGCACCAGATCGAGTCCGTCCGCTCCACCCAGATGCGCCATCCGCGGTTCGGCTGCATATTCCGCCGGAAACGCATCAACAACGGCCTTTGCAACATAGGGCGGGTTGGCGACGATGAGATCGTAGCGCTCACCCTTCAAGGGCGTGAACAGGTTGCCCTGCAATATCCTGATCCGATCCTCCAGGCCATGATCCGCGACATTCCTGCTGGCGACGGCGATGGCATCCCTGGACAGGTCCACCGCGTCCACGCTGGCATGGGGAAACCGCATCGCGGCCAGGATGGCGAGACAGCCGGATCCCGTACACATGTCCAGCACGCGGGTGACGCTGCTGGGGGCGTCCATGAGGCTGCCATCCTCGTCTCCGAAAAGCTGCTGCGCCAGTTCACCCGCCAGCATTTCGCCGAGATAGGAGCGCGGCACGATCACGCGCTCGTCGACATAAAAAGGGATGCCCTGAATATAGGCCTTCTGCACCAGATAAGCCGATGGCTTGCGTGTCGTCACCCGCTTGTCGATCACTTCGGCAAGCGCCATGCGCTCAGCTGGCAGCAGCCGGGCATCTAGCCAGGGCTCCAGTTGATCCACCGGGAGGTGCAGTGTCTCCAGGATCAGGAATGCCGCGTCGTCCAATGCGGTGGTCACGCCATGCCCATGCACCAGACCCGCCGCGGTGAACCGGCTGACGGCCAGACGCAGGAAATCCCGTATTGTCAATAATTCGCTCGAGGCGAGGCGGAGATCGGCCTTGGAGAGGGTGAGAGGCATGGCGTCTCGTATCATGCGGGCGGGGCCGCGCGAAAGAGTGACACCACAACCGATGCGTCCCTTTTGCCCATGGACGTTGGAGGCCATGAGACTTAATGGTTGATCATGCACGAACGCGCACTTCACAGGCTGTTGCGGGAAGGATTGGCGCTTCTTGCCATCCTCGCAATGGTGCTTGGGCCATTGGCGCTTGTCACCAGCCGCAGCTTGGCGGCGCAGGAGCGCGTTCATGTCGCGGCTGGCCTGGCGCCGTTGCCGATCTGCGCGCCTGGCGACAGCATCGATGGGCTTGCCGCCAAGACAGGCGGTGCGCTCTGCGACCATTGCCTGCCCGCCACCGGGGCAACGATGCCAACCGTCAGTGCTCAAGACGCGGAACGGTTCTTCGCGGCAGCGCGGTTTGTGGCCGATACTGACCTTTCAGCCCTCCATCCCCAGTTGCGCTTGCCGCCAGCCACTGGGCCACCTGCACCCTGATCAGAACGATCGTCATCGCCCGGTTCGCCGGTCCATCAGTCTGACCATTCGATCAGGAAATCACCATGTCCTTCACACGTCGCGCGGCCCTCATTGCCGCCAGTTCTACCGTCATCCTTGCTGTGTTTGCCCCGACCGTCCGTGCCTATGGCTACAAGGTGGGAGATCTGGAAATCGGCCACCCCTGGACGCGGGCCACGCCGCCCTCTGCCCGCGTTGCGGGTGGATTCCTCAAAATCACCAACAAGGGCGCGGCCGCCGACCGGCTGCTGTCCGCCACTTTCACCGGGTCCGGCACAACCGAGGTTCATGAGATGGCCCATGATGGCGGCGTGATGCGAATGCGCGAACTGCCAAAGGGTCTGGAGATCAAGCCGGGCGAAACCGTGGAACTCAAGCCGGGCGGATTCCACCTGATGTTCATCGGCCTGAAAGCCGCCTTGGCCGAAAAGGATCGCCTCCAGGGTGAACTGGTGTTCGAGCGGGCAGGGCGCATCACTGTCGAGTTCGCGGTGGAGAGCATGGGTGCGCGGGGTGGCGAACACGACCATCACGGCCACGCACCGGCCAAGACCAACTGAGGCCGCCGCCATGAACGCCCTCACGATCATCCGTTATGGTGCCTGGGCAGCAATCGCTGCACTTGGCCTTGTCATCGCTTTCGTGCTGCTCACACCGCAGCCAAGGCCTGACCAGGCCGCCGGCGGGCGGATCGGCGGGGCGTTCCAGTTGGGAGATGCCAAGGGGGGCGTGTTCGACAGCGTAGCCTTGAAGGGCAAGCCCTACGGCCTGTTCTTCGGCTTCACGCAATGTCCCGACATTTGTCCCGGCACCTTGACCGAAATGACGGCCCTGCTGGATGAACTCGACAAGGGGCCAATGTCCGCAAGGGCGAAAGAGTTCCGCATCCTGTTCATCACGGTGGATCCGGAGCGCGACACGGCTGATCTGCTTGCCAATTATCTTTCGGCCTTCGATGGCCGTATCATCGGCCTGATCCCGACGCTTGACGCGCTGCCCGCCCTGGCGAAGCAGTTCGCGGCCTTCTACCAGAAGGTGCCGACCTCCTCGGGCTATACAATGAACCACACCTCGGCGGTGTATCTGTTCAACCGCGACGGTGTGTTTTCCGGCACCATCGACATACAGGAAAGCAAGGGGAGCCAGAAGGCCAAGCTGGAGCGGCTGCTGGGGAGGTAAAATGCTGGAGTGACGGGGTCGTCACTCCGCCGCAACGGCTGCGCGGGTCGTTTTTGAATTGTAAGAATACGTCTCCCACGTCGGCTCGTAGCTTTCGTCTGCTTGGTTGCCCCAGTAGGACCAGCCTTTCCGGGTTCCTCGCGCAAACAGTTCAAGGTAAGGTCCAGGGCTGCAGCTTTCGATCAAATCGTATTGTTCGTCAGGCTTGCGAGAATGCTCACGTTTTCTTGTTCCCATATAATTGACCTGGGTGCGCCCGGGACCAAGGGTCCGTGCATTTTTCCCGCGAACTCCGAACAGCAAAAGCTCAGTGACATTTCGAAAATAAAACCCGACACCTCTGCCATCGGAACCGCCGTCTTTGCGTAGCTTATGCCAGACAATGTTACTCTTGTAATGAAATCCCCACGCTTCCATCACCCGCAGACCTTCGGGCAATAGGGCGTTCGGTACCCACATATAGAGGTGGGCGGTTGGCAAAGCTGCTTCCTTCACCGGCAGCGTACAAATGTCGTCTGTCGTCATTGTTTCATAGCGCGACAGCCGCTTGTGTTCCGGTGCCATCTTGCCGGTTCGGTTGACAAACCGCCAAGGTGGGTCAGCAAGAATGGTCGGATACTTGCGCCCCCGCAGTTCCCTTGCAAAGTCCAGAACCGTGTCGAGCTTCTCAGAGGTCATGTCGGAAGGCCCCAGCTTTGATGCCAAAGACTAGCACCGGACAACCGCCCGCTCCACCGCCTTTGATTTTTGGATACAGCTTGTCAGTATGTGTGGTGGCCTTACCATAGGTCGTTGCATTCCGACCGGAGGTTTTCAGAACGTCTTCCAGTGAACTTGCCCTGGTGACAACGATGCCGACATCAATGACCTGAAGATCGTAGAGAAGCCGGAAATTGTTCAGATCGCGATCAAAGAATGGATCCTTGTTGTTCCATTCAACCTCCAATGCAACCCTGCCTTTGAAGCAATCAACGCTGTGTGTCGGACTTTCCGAAGCCACTCCATCCACTACGATCTTGGTATCAAATTTCTTCTCTTTCCATCCCCGCAGATACAGACCGGCATCAATTTCTTTGGCAATCGCAGACTTGTTGCCGCCACCAACCGCAATATCTGACTGCTTGAGAACAAACCCTCCAAGAACCTCAAGGATATCCTGGAACTCTCCCTGATGAACCGAATGCAATATTGCGGCGGCATTGCGCCAGTCAAAAACGTCAAACTTTGTCTGGACAAGGTCCGGGATGAAGGGATGATTCGACATTCATTGACCGTCTCACAGCGTTTGATCGAATTGAAGTCTGAATGTCCTCTCCGGCGGGTTTCACTGTGCAGTCAGGCCTTTTCGGATGAGAAACATTCAACAGCTCAACGCCTCGCAACGCCTGAGGTTCGCCAGCGCCTTCTGCTTGCCCGGCAGATCGATATAGCCCACCACGGCTTCGCGGCCAGCCACGAAGGAGGGTGTTGCCGCGAGTCCGAGGTTTTCTCCCAGCCTTGAGGCCAGCACCAGGGCATCCGTCACACGGTCGCTGTCGGCATCCTTGATAAGCTTGGCCCGCTCGGCACCCAGTTCCACCGATGCCGTGACGGCGCGGCCCGCGTCGACGCGGCCGCGCAGCTTGAACAGCGCCTCGTGGAGCGCCAGGTAACCGCCTTGCGTTTTCTGCATGGAGTGCGCCAGCGCCACGCGCGAAGCCTCGATGGAAGCTTCGCCCAGGATGGCGTAGTTGACAAGTACGTAGCGCAGGTTCCTGTCCGCTGCCAGCAAAGGCCGGATCTCTGCCGCCGAGCGCTTGCAGAAGCCGCAATTGTAATCGAAGAACTCGATCATCGTGGCATCGCCGCGCGGATTGCCCAGCACAATGCGTCCAGGCAGTGTCAACACCTCATTGGCAAGCTCGGACGGCAACCGCAGCACGCGGGCGACGGAGGTGCCTGCAGAAAGCCCAAGTGCCATGGCCGAACCGCCCGCCGTCAGAACGGCACGGCGGGTCAATCCGCTTCGGAGGCCCGCCGTCATCCGCATCAGGCGGCCTTCCTGGCGCTCAACAGGCCCTTTGCGATCATCAGTTCCGCGATCTGGATGGCATTGAGGGCGGCACCCTTGCGCAGGTTGTCCGACACGCACCAGAATGCCAGGCCGTTCTCGACGGTGATGTCCTCGCGGATGCGGGAAATATAGGTGTCATCTTCGCCGGCCGCTTCATGGGGGGTGATGTAGCCACCGTTCTCGCGCTTGTCGATGACCTGCACGCCGGGTGCGGACCGCAGGACGGCGGTTGCCTCCTCCACGTTGATCGGCTTGGCGCATTCGATATTGACGGATTCGGAATGGCCCACGAACACCGGAACGCGCACGCAGGTGGCGGTCAGCTTGATCTTGGGATCGAGAATCTTCTTCGTCTCCGCCATCATCTTCCACTCTTCCTTGGTGTAGCCATCCTCCATGAAGACGTCGATGTGGGGGATGACGTTGAAGGCGATGCGCTTGGTGAACTTGCGCGTTTCCGGCTGCTGAACCGAAAAGATGGCCCGCGTCTGGTTCATCAGTTCGTCCATGCCGTCCTTGCCCGCGCCGGAGACCGACTGGTAGGTCGAGACGACGACGCGCTGGATCTCGAAGCGGTCATGCAGCGGCTTGAGCGCGAGCACGAGTTGTGCGGTCGAGCAGTTCGGGTTGGCGATGATGTTCTTCTTCGAGAAGCCGTTGATAGCCCCGGGGTTCACCTCGGGAACGATCAGCGGCACGTCCGAATCATAGCGCCAGGCCGACGAATTATCGATGACGACGCAGCCCTGCTGGCCGATCTTCGGTGACCAGACTTTGGAGACCTCGCCGCCCGCCGACATCAGGCAGATGTCGGTGCCGCGAAAGTCATAGTGCTCTAGCGCCTTCACCTTCAGTGTCTTGTCGCCGAAGGAAACCTCCTGGCCAATGGAGCGCTGCGAGGCCAGCGCCACCACTTCACTCACTGGAAAGGCACGTTCCGCCAGAATATTGAGCATCTCCCGGCCCACATTGCCGGTTGCGCCTGCGATTGCGATCTTGAAACCCATGACCGTTGTCCTGACTGTCGATGAAGAGACGAAAGCTCTTGTTGGATCTCCCCCGGGGAACCTGATCCGCCGGGCTTGTCGCCGCCGAACCCTGACCTGTCCCCCGCCGGGG
>JANNEO010000071.1:0-3485 GCA_031378805.1 Hyphomicrobiales bacterium | reverse complement strand
CTCGTTCAATTCGAACAGGTCGATGTCCGATTGCTTCATCCCGGCCTTCTTCAGCACCAGCTTGGTGACATCCACCGGGCCTGTCAGCATCAGGCCAAGGTCAGAACCCACCGTGGCAAAAGCGCGGATGCGGGCGCGGGGCTTGAGGCCCGCCTTCCTGCCTGCAGCCTTGTTGCCGAGCAGCACCGCCGCCGCGCCATCCACGATGCCGGACGAATTGCCGGCGTGGTGGACGTGGTTGACGCTCTCGATCTCGGGATGACTCTGAATCGCCACGGCATCAAAGCCGCCCTGCTCGCCCATCATGGCGAAGGAGGCTTTCAATGCACCCAGCGCCTGCATGTCGGTGTTGGGGCGGATCGTCTCGTCCTTGGCCAGAATGGTGAGGCCGTTGATATCCTTCACCGGCATCACGGATTTCTTGAAATAGCCCTTGGTCCAGGCATTGGCCGCCCGCTTGTGCGACTGGACGGCGAAAGCATCCACATCATCGCGGGAGAAGCCATAGCGCGTGGCGATCAGATCAGCCGCCACGCCCTGCGGCATGAAATAGGTATCGATGGAGATGGACGGGTCCATGGCGATGCCGAAGCCAGAGGCCCCCATGCCGACGCGGCTCATGCTTTCCACGCCGCCGCCGATGACCATGTCCTTCTGGCCCGACATGATCTGCGCCGCCGCGAGGTTCACAGCATCGAGGCCCGAGGCGCAGAAGCGGTTGATCTGCACGCCGGGCACCGTCTTGCCGTAGCCCGCCTTGAGAGCGCAGGTGCGAGCAATGTCAGCGCCTGCCTCGCCGACAGGATCGACGCAGCCATAGACCACATCTTCCACAAGCGTGACATCGAGGTTGTTGCGCTCCCGCAGCGCACGCAGGGGCTGACTGCCCAGCTCGATGGCGGTCACCTCGTGCAGGGAGCCATCGGCCTTGCCCTTGCCGCGCGGCGTGCGGACGTGATCGTAGATGAAGGCGTCGGTCATTGGTTCCTCCCGCGGCTTCAGGCCGCTTCAACCTGTATCGTTATCTTTCGCCCGATGGCCTTGAATGCGGCTTCGAGTGTGTCGAGCTTGGTGTTGTGACCGACCGCAAGAATCCGGCGGGCCTCTTTTTCATCGACGCCAAGACGGGCGGCGAGTTCGGTTTTGGTCAGCTTCGCCTTGGCCATTTCGAGGCAAAGCGCGAGCTTGCTGGAGTCGAGGGCGGACAGTTCGACGACGACCTGATCCTTTTTCGGCATTGAGCGGGGCGGAAAAGCGCCGTGCTCCCAGATGTAGCTGTCCAGCATGATGCCGAGCCCGTCTTGCGCCATCTCGTAGGCTTCTGCGCGGCCCTTGCCATTCGTCGCACAGCCAGGAACGTCTGGGAACTGAACAAATATGAAATCATCCTCGTCGTCCGAGAAGTTTGCTGGATAGCTAATGTTCATGCGCCGCCTCCGCGTTTGCTTAGTCCAATCCCAAGTCCTTCAGAATCGACCGGCGCATGAACCGTCCGATGTTCGCCGGTACGATGGTCTTTTTGCCGCCAACCCTGATCTCGTAGTGGCTTCCCTTGCCTTTCTGCATATCGATGACGAAAATCAGTCCTTTCTTTCGGGCCAGCGCGCGCAGTTCCCTCAGAAAATCCTCACGCTCGCCCATACCTCACCTACTATTATCGGACATTTTTGTCCGAAACAACATCTAACTCAAAACGCCTCCGCCGGAAGCGCCATCATCGTATCCGCACCTGTCGTGATCCGCGCCAGATGCGCACCCGTCTCCGGCAGCATACGCTCCATGTAGAATCGCGCTGTCACCAGCTTGTGGTTCATGCGCTCGGTCGCTCCATTGGCACCTGCCTTAAGCTTGTCCTGCGCTGTCTTGGCGATCATCGCCCACATATAGCCCAGCGCCACGAGGCCGAAGCAATGCATGTAATCATGCGAGCCTGCACCGGCGTTGTCGGGCTTCGCCATGGCGTTCTGCATGAACCACATGGTGGCCTGCTGCAGATGGCCGAGCGAGGCCTGCAGTGGCTTGAGCAGCGACTTCAATGTCTCGTCCGCCTCGTTTTCCTTGATGAAACCGCCGACCTCGTTGAAGAAGGCCATCACGGCACGGCCGCCATCCTTGCCGAGCTTGCGGCCGACGAGATCCAGCGCCTGAATCCCGTTCGCGCCTTCGTAGATCATGGCAATGCGGGCATCGCGCACAAACTGCGACATGCCCCATTCCTCGACATAACCATGCCCGCCGTACATCTGCTGGGCCTTCACGGCGTTGTCGAAGCCGACATCGGTGAGCACGCCCTTGAGGATCGGGGTCATCAGCCCAAGGCAATCGTCGGCTTCCTGCTTGGCCTTGGCATCCTCGGAGCGGTGCGCGACATCGGACTTGATGGCGTTCCAGAGCACGAAGGCCCGAGCCGCCTCGTTGAAGGCGCGTATGGTCATCAGGTTGCGGCGCACATCGGGGTGGACGATGATCGGATCAGCCGCCTTGTCCGGTGATTTTGCGCCGGTGAGCGAGCGGCCTTGAATGCGGTCCTTCGCGTAGATCACGGCGTTCTGGTAGGCGACATCCGACTGGGCGAGGCCCTGGATCGCAACGCCGAGGCGAGCCTCGTTCATCATCACGAACATGGCGTTGAGACCCTTGTTCTCGGCACCCACCAGCCAGCCTTTCGCGCCATCGTAGTTCATCACACAGGTCGAATTGCCGTGGATGCCCATCTTGTGCTCGATCGAGCCACAGGCCACGCCATTGCGCGCACCCAGCGAACCGTCGGCATTGACCAGGAACTTCGGTACGACGAAGAGCGAGATGCCCTTGGTTCCCATCGGCGCACCCTCGATGCGGGCAATCACCAGATGCACGATGTTGTCCGCCATGTCGTGTTCGCCGGCGGAGATGAAGATCTTGGTGCCGGAGATGGCGTAGGAGCCATCGCCATTGGGCAGTGCCTTGGTCTTGAGCAGGCCCAGATCCGTGCCACAATGCGGCTCGGTCAGGTTCATGGTGCCGGTCCAGTCGCCGGTGACCATGCGGGGCAGATACATCTGCTTCTGCTCTTCCGAGCCATGCACCAGAAGCGCCGCCATCGCGCCCATGGTAAGGCCGGGGTACATGGCCAGCGCCATGTTGGAGGCCGAAGCGAACTCATTCATCACGGCGGAAAGCGTGTAGGGCAGGCCCTGCCCGCCGTATTCCTCTGGAATCGCCAGACCCATCCAGCCACCGGCGCGATAGGCATCATAAGCCTGCTTGTAGCCCTTCGGTGTCGTCACGCTGCTATCGGCGTGGCGCGTGCAGCCTTCCTTGTCGCCGCTCAGGTTGAGCGGTGCAAACGTCTCCTCGCAGATCTTGGCACCTTCCTCGATGATGGGTTCCAACATATCGGCAATGTCGGAAAAGCCGGGCAGATTGCTGTAGCGCTGGATGCGAAACACATCATTCAGCAGGAAAAGCGTCTCTTCGACTGGGGCCTTGTAGGTCGGCATATT
>JANNEO010000052.1:0-25599 GCA_031378805.1 Hyphomicrobiales bacterium | reverse complement strand
GATCTGCTCGCGGAGTATCACGTTCCCGCGCGTGTTGCGGCCGGGCGACTCGAAGGGGTAGTCGGTTCCCGTCAGGCATCCGTGACAGGACCGGTGCCCCCGGAGATCCGGGGAACACGGCCCGAAAGGAGGATGTGAGATGGCATCGAGCTTGAAGGCCACGCCCGGCGTGCGAGTGTGTTCCCAACGAATCGGAGATGCCACCGTGCCGCAAGCGCCCTGGGCAGCCAACAGCGATCGCATCAATCCCGCGCGGCGGCGCGCCGACCGTCGCCGGGGCCTTGCGGTCGTGGGCCAGGTGCTGGCCGTCAGCCTCATGCGTGCCGAAGGCGACGCCGCCCGCGACCGGTTTCTTGGTGGGATTCGCCGCGTGCTGCCGGCTGCGGCGACGGTGACTTTGCGCCACTGGCGTGTCGGAGAAGCGCCGCTGCCGGCCTCCACGGACCGTGGCGTGCTCAGCGTGGATGTGCCGACGGCCGACCCGCGCATCGTGGCGGCGCTGGACGCCGTGCCGCTGGAGCACCGCCAGTTCGACGACTGGGACCGGCAGGTCGTGGCGCTGGCCGGGCGCATGGCGGGCGTGCTGCTCGAAGTCGAATCGCTTCGCCGCACGCAGCGAGCCAGTGCGTTCCGGGTGTTCCCTGGCCGGCCCGACGGAGCGGCACCGCTCATCGGCGCGACGCCGATCATGCGGGCGCTGCGCGATCGGATCGAGCGGCTGGCGGCCACCGACTTCACCGTGCTCATTGAAGGCGAGTCCGGCACGGGAAAGGAACTGGTCGCGCGGCAGCTTCACGATCTCAGCCCGCGGCGCGCCGGCCCGTTTGTGGCCATCAACTGCGCCGCGCTGGTGGAATCGTTGCTCGAGGCCGAGCTGTTCGGGATCGAGGAACGCACGGCCACCGGCGTCCGCGGGCGACGCGGCAAGTTCGAGCATGCCGACACCGGCACGCTGTTCCTCGACGAAGTGTCGGACCTGTCGCTGTCGGCCCAGGCCAAGCTGCTGCGTGCCATCCAGGAACGGGTGATCGACCGGGTCGGTGGCAACACGCCGGTGAAGGTGGACATCCGGATCATAGCGACATCCAACCGAAACCTCGCCGAAGCCGTGCGGCAAGGGACGTTTCGAGAAGATCTGCTCTACCGGCTGAATGTGGTCACCCTGCGCATCCCCGCGTTGCGCGAACGACCAGCGGATATCCTGGCGTTGGCCGAGCACTTCAGCTTGAAATACGCCGAACTCAACGGATTTCCACACCGGCCGCTGGCAGCCGATACCCGCAGGGCGCTCACTGCGAATCACTGGAAAGGCAATGTGCGCGAACTGGAGAACACGCTGCATCGCGCCGTCCTGCTCTCCAGTGGCGCGGAGATCGGAACGGACGCGCTGGTCTCTCCCGACGGCGACGACATGGTGGGCCGCAGTGACCATGCGGCACGCGCCGCGATGACCGCAGAAGCCGTGACGCGCTCGCTCGTTGGTCAAACCGTGGCGGAAGTCGAGCAAGGCCTGATCCTCGACACGCTGGATCATTGCCTCGGCAACCGGACTCATGCCGCCCGCATTCTCGGTATTTCGATACGCACCTTGCGAAACAAGCTGAACGAATATGACGCAGCGGGAGTGACGGTGCCCGATCCGGGCCAGGCGAGGATCGCCACAGCCGCGTGAGCACTCTCCGGCCTGAACTCTATCGACCTGTGCTCTATCCGGCTTTCTTGGCCCGATGGTTATAGACAGGATAGGCATTGGCTGATCCGGCCTGCACATAGAGGCTGCGTTCTGTCTTGTGCGGTGACAGCGCCGTCGTCAGCCCCAGGACGGTCTCGGCACCACCCAGGAACAGCGAGCCATCAGGGGCCAGCACCTCGCTCATGCGGTTGAGCACGTCGCGCTTGGTCGTTTCGCCAAAATAAATCAGGACATTGCGGCAGAAGATGACATCGAAAGGCCCGAGCGGCTTGAAGCCCTGCAGCAGGTTCACCGACTTGAACTGAATCCGCTCAGCCAATACCTTGTCGATCTGCCAGCGTGTACCGATCTGCGTGAAGTGCTTGAGAAGATAGCGAATGGGCAAGCCACGCTGCACCTCAAACTGGCTGTAAAGGCCTTCGCGGGCCTGGGCGAGCACCTTTTCCGAAAGATCCGTCGCCAGAATCTCCACTGAAATTCCGTTGAGGCGCGGCTTCATTTCATCCAGGATCATGCTGAGCGAGTAGGGCTCCTGGCCGGACGAACAGGCCGCACACCAGATGCGGATGCGCCCGCCGCCACGACGGTTCTTGATCAGCTCCGGCATGACCTCGTTCTGGAACAGGTCGAAGGGCAGCCTGTCGCGGAAAAATAGGGTCTCGTTCGTCGTCATGGCATCGATGACAGCGGTTTCGACGGCACGATCACCAGCCTTCAGCTTGTCTGTGACCACGCGAAACGAGGGCAATTGCAGTTGCCGCATCACGGGGTCGAGCCTCGTCTCGACAAGATAACGCTTTTCGTTGCTCAGCAGGATGCCGCTGCGTTGCATCAGGAAACCCTGGATGAAGGTGAATTCCAGATCACCGATCATGACGCGCACCCCGCTGTCATGTTGATGATCCTGGCCAGACGATCGATGGGCTCGACAGCCGCGCACAGCCCTCGCCTGGCCACCACGCCCGGCATTCCCCAGACAACGCTTGACGCCTCGTCCTGGGCGATCACGTTGCCCCCGGCTTCAACGATTTGGGCGGCTCCCTGCAAGCCGTCCGACCCCATGCCGGTCAGGATGACGGCCAGCGACCCAGGGCCAAACACCCTGCTGACCGAGGTGAGTGTCATGTCCACCGATGGCTTGCAGAAATTGACGGGCGGGGAATCATCGATGACGACACGAATGTTGGTTGTGGTCCGCTCGATGCGCAGATGCTTGCCGCCGGGCGCCACATAGACACGCCCCTTCTCGATCGCTTCTCCGTGCTGGGCCTCGCTGGCATCCATTGTCAGCGACCGCTTGAGGTGATCAGCGAACATGGTGGTGAACATCGTTGGCATGTGCTGCGTGATGATCACCGGCATACGCTGGATTGCAGGGCGACACAGTTTCAGAAGTTCATGGATCGCATTGGGTCCGCCAGTCGATGCGCCTATGGCCAGCACCCGCGATGTCACCTTGGCGAAAGGTCGCAAGGATATCGACGCTTCGCCCAGCGACGGCGCTGCCACAGGCTTGAGCAACGGTCGCACGAGCCGGTGGTGTGTAGCCGGGCCTTGCACATGTGGCAGGAAACCGCGCTGCGTACGCTGGCCCAGCGTCATCACCTTGGCGATAATCTCGCGCCGGAAATCAGTCGAGAAGGTCACGTCACGGTTGGTGGATGGTTTGGCGATGTAATCCACCGCTCCCAGCCCGAGGCAGCGCAGCGAAATCTCGGCATTGCGCGTGGTCAATGTCGACGCGACGATCACTGTTGTTGCCGGTTGCTTCTTCAGCAGGAGCGGCAAGGCCGTGATGCCGTCCATGTCGGGCATATCGATATCGAGCAGAATGATATCCGGCTTCACCCGGTCGATCGCCGCAACGGCTTCTGCGCCCGTACGGTGCGTGGATGCGATCTCGATACCACCCGCGTCAGTCAGCCAGCGCGACAGCAATCCACGCACGACCACGGCATCGTCCACGATCATCACGCGGATCGGGCGTTGACTCGCGGATACGGCGGCAGGAGTGGGAACAGGATCACCCATCGGTTTCTCGGTTGGAGAGGCGATGATTTCAGCGCAAGCCGATTCCTTGGAACTTGACCGACAGGATTTCCTTGTCAAACGGCTTCATGATGTACTCGTCCGCACCAGCGTGCATGGCCCGGGCGATATGAGCCACGTCGTTCTCCGTCGTGCAGAACACGACTTTCGGCTTCTTGCCGTTCTCGACGGTCCGGAGAACCTTCAGGAACTCATAGCCATCCATGACAGGCATGTTCCAATCAAGCAGAATGGCGTCCGGCATATGTACTGCACAGACATCGAGCGCCTTCGCTCCGTCCTCGGCTTCCATGATCATGAAGTTCATGTTTTCCAGGATGCGCCGCGCGACTTTGCGGATGACTGGCGAATCATCAACGACGAGGCAGTGCTTCTGCATGGGTGTCTCCTTTGGATCGGACAGTTTCTCTAATCAGCAAACGTGTTGGCTCAGGCGGCTTCCAGGGTCTTGTCCTGGAAAAGGGCATCGAGGCTCAGTTCGACAAGGAGCAGGTTGTCCAGCCTGTGGACACCGGCGCTCAGTCGACCCCAGTCATTGTCGAGATTGACGGGATTCTTTTCCCGGTTGGCCGGTGAGAGGCTCATGACCTCGCCAACCTTGTCCACCAGCAGGCCAAAGCTCTCGCCCCGCCACTCGATACCGATCGCCGTGGTTTCGGTGCCGCGCTCGCCCGTGCGCTCGAAGCCCAGCATGGCGCGCATACTGAGCATCGTCATCACGCGTCCACGCAGGTTGAACAGACCCGCGACTGCATTGGGAGCCAGGGGAACCGGCGTCAGGTCGCTGACGATGAAGACATCGCGCACCTGCTGGATCGGCAATCCAAAGAGCTGCCCCGAGACACTCACCGTTACAAACTGGATGGTGACCGCATGGGCCGCACTTCCCGCATCGTTGTCTGCTGAAAGGCCAATCATGCCGCTTCTCCCGTCGCCTGTACCAAGGCACCGAGGCTGAGCATCAGGCCCTCCCGGTCGAACGTGCCGACCACATCATCGAAACCGGCGCGGTGGGCGCGCTCTAGGAGTTCCTGCGAGGCGCGGCTTGCCAGGCCTATGAAGCGCGTGGCAGGCCCGGGCAGGCTTGCCCCAGCCAGATTGGCCAGCGTGAGCGCCGCGCCATCCTCCACACCAGCCACAACAACGTCGTACGTCCGGTGCTGAAGCAGCTTTTCGGCAGCCGCCGTTGATGTCGCCACCTGGATCTGGAATCCCGCAGCCTGCAGCACGGGGCCAAGCATTCCACGCAGAAAATCGGATTTTTCGACCAGCAGTAGGCGCTGCTGACGCCGGTTCTGTCCAGACGCGCCGACACCGAGCTCCGGGACGAAATAAGCCACGTCGACAATATCGGTCGCCTTGTCGCGGATGATTGCCGAACCGATGATCCCCGGCTGCGATCCGGCGGCATCGATGGACAGGCTGTCCTCGACGATATCGACGATCTCATCCACCACGAGGCCAACTGTCGATGCACCTGAACCGAAGACAAGCACGGGTTGCGTTCCTGTCTCGCGGAACGTCATGCTGGCCTCTAGCGACACCAGAGGCATCAGTCGCCCCCGGTACTGGATCATCGGTTTGGCGCTAGCAAACTCAATGCGGCTGACGTCGATTTCCTCCAGGCGGGTGACAATCGCCAGGGGCACGGCCTTGGGACCACCGCTACCGGCCCTGAAGATCAGGAACGAACTCGTCGGTGTCCCAAGGGTGTTCATCTCAGCCAGGGCGGCGGAATTGTCATTGTCCGCAGCCGCAATCGCGCCGACATTGCTGGCGAGGCCATTGGGATCAAGGATCATGATCACCGCACCATCGCCGAGGATCGTCGCGCCAGAATAGCAGGAGAGATGACGAATCCGGGCAGAAACGGGCTTCACCACGATCTCCTCGGTCTGCAAGACGCTGTCCACGACAATGCCGAACATCATGGCCCCGACCTGGCAGACAACGATGAAGGCATCCGACCATTCCCCCGTCATGTCCGCCTTGATGCCCAGCACGCGGCTGAGCTGGACAAGAGGCAGCAATCGCTCGCGCAGGCGCAGGACAGGCGCATTGTGGATATGCTCGATTCGGGCCTCCGCGCTGCCACTGGGGCGCACAAGCTCGATCACCGCCATCTGCGGCAGGGCAAAGCGCTGCCCGCCGCTCTCAACAATCAGCGCGGCGGCAATGGCCAGCGTGAGGGGAATCTTGATCAGGACGGTCGTGCCCTGGCCAAAGCTGGTCTTGACCTCGATGGCACCACCCATCTGCTCGATGTTGGTGCGCACCACGTCCATGCCGACACCACGCCCGGATATGTTTGTGAGCTTGTCGGCTGTCGAGAACCCGGCGTGGAAAATGAACTTGGCGATCTGCTGGTCGGTGAGCGCGACAGCATCCAGCTCCGTGACGAGACCCTGGCGCACAGCTTTCTGCCGGATACGCGGCAAATCGAGGCCACGCCCGTCATCGGCGATGGACAGCGTGATGTAACCGCCTTCCTGAGCAGCCGAAACCCGGATGAACCCCTTTGGAGACTTGCCAGCCTTCATGCGATCCCCGGCACTCTCGATGCCATGGTCGGCCGCATTGCGGATCATGTGCAGCATCGGATCCTTGATCAGTTCCAGCAGTTGCCGGTCGATCTCGGTCTCCGATCCCGACATCGTCAGTTCGATATCCTTGCCGAGATCCTGGCAAAGGTCACGCACCAGGCGCGGCAGCTTGGACCAGGCGTTGCCGATGGGCTGCATCCGCGTCTTCATGACGCTTTCCTGCAACTCCGCAGTCACGTGGGAAAGGCGCTGCAGGGGAACCTTGAAGGCGCTGCCCTCATCGCGGCGTGCCAGCTCCAGCAACTGATTGCGGGTCAGGACGAGCTCCGACACCATGGTCATCAGGTGTTCGAGAGTCTCGATCGGCACGCGGATCGTGCTGTTGCGCAAGGCGCTGTCGGCAGCGTTTTCCGCGCCGTGGTCAACCGTCGGATTGCTTTCCGTATCGGAGGTTGCGGTGTGGATGTCGTCCGTCAACAGCCCGGCCCGTTCCAACATGCCGTAACCGAACTCGGATTCGTCCGAAGTCGCATCGCGGAACGCCTTCTCAAGCTCATCCAGCGAGACCTCGCCGGGCCGCAATTCGCGCTCGAGAACCTGATAGACCAGGGTGCCGACGGTGATATCCGTTGCGGGTTGCAGAACCTTGGCAGGGTGCAGAATCTTGGCAGATTGCACGGCCTTGTCCGGTGTCACCTCGTCTGTCGTCAGCGCCTCAAGAGCGGTGATCAGATCGAGATCTTCGCCCTGTGGTTCCGCCATGGAGCGGTCGAGCTCGGCGATGATCAGCTTGATACGATCAATCGTGGACAGGATCAGAGTCACGGCATCCCGCGTGACCGGAGCACCATCGCGGAAGCGGTCGATGACCGTTTCCGCAGCATGAGTCAGCGCTTCGAGACGAGGCAGTCCGAGAAATCCGCACGTTCCCTTGATGGTGTGAACCAACCGGAAAATCTGGGCAATGATGCTCTTGTTGTTCGGATCCTGCTCGAACCGAACCAGCTCGTTGTCGACCACATCGATGTTCTCGGTGGTCTCGACAACGAAGTCACGCAACAGATCGTCCATCGGATTTTTTCCGTACTCAACTCGACGCTACTTTCCAGACAATCCCGGAAAACGGTTGATGAAGCGTTTCAAAAGCGCATTCTTGGTGAAATATTTTCTAACGATTGGCCCCGCGTCATTTGTAGCGCTTGTTCAAAAACCCGACCCAGCGCAGATTGCGGCCATGGTCGATCATGGTTTGCTCAACAGGGCTGGCGTCCCGCACCTCCTGCGCCTCGATACGCTGGTCAAGCTGCGCTGGCTTGCGGTCACCGGACAGGTCTGCGCGGTGCTCGCTGTGCATTTCGGCATGGGCTTTCGATTGCCGCTGCTGGGTGCGCTGGGCATCATTGCCGTGTCTGGCGCGCTCAACCTGGCGCTGAAGGCGCGTTATCCGACGACGCACAGGCTAGAGGACGGCGCTGCAGCGGCGTTGCTCGCCTACGATGTCATTCAGCTCGCAGCCCTGCTGTACCTGACCGGTGGGCTTGAAAACCCCTTTGCAATTTTGTTCCTGGCGCCGGTCATGATCTCGGCGACCGCCCTGCCCCCGATTCGAACGATGGCGCTGGGTGCGCTGGCCATGGCCCTGGTCACGATTCTGGCCCTGTGGCACCAGCCCCTGCCCTGGAAGCCGGGAGAAACACTCAGCTTACCGCCTCTGTATGTCTGGGGCGTCTGGCTGTCGCTGCTGCTGGGCCTGACCTTCATCGGGGTTTATGCCTGGCGGGTGGCGGAAGAAGCGCGCCAACTGGGCAACGCACTGGCCGCGACGGAACTGGTTCTGGCGCGCGAACAGCATCTTTCGCAGCTCGATGGCCTGGCGGCGGCTGCCGCCCATGAGCTCGGCACACCACTGGCAACGATCGCGCTTGTCGTAAAGGAGCTTGATCGCTCCATGGCCGCGGGAAGCCCGCACAAGGACGATATCGAGTTGCTGCGGGAGCAGACGGTCCGCTGTCGGCAAATCCTGGCCAAGATCACCACGTTGGGAACCGAGCATGACGGTCCGTTGAAGGCGATTGGCCTGCGCCAGTTGGTGGAGGAGATTTCCGCGCCGCAAAGGCCTTTCGGTGTCACCATCCAGACGGACGTGACGGGACGCGGCCAAGAGCCGCATTCGAATCGCAAGCCTGGCCTGATGTATGGATTAGAAAATCTTGTCGACAACGCCGTCGATTTTGCCCGCACAACCGTCACGATCACCGCGGCATGGACGGAGCAGGACGTGACCATCAGGATCATCGACGATGGACCAGGTTTCGCGCCAGAAGTGCTGAATCGCCTCGGGGAACCCTATGTGACGACGCGAAAATACGATCTGGGCGCAGAAAACGATTCTGTCGGATTGGGACTTGGGCTGTTCATCGCCAAGACACTGCTGGAGCGCAGTGGCGCACAGTTTGCGGCCAAAAACCTCGATGGCACCTCACGTGGGGCCGAAATCACCTTGATCTGGCCGCGCGAGAGTTTTGTGCGTGAAACCATCACCAAGCAAGATCGCTTGACCGAAGATATCAGACTGCGGCATCCAATTACGGCAGTCTAACGTAAAAACACCAATGACACAGACTCTTGCCCCCGAACCCGACCGTTCACTGCTGATCGTGGACGATGACAAGCCCTTCCTCACACGCCTTGGTCGGGCGATGGAAGTGCGTGGCTATGCCGTGGTGCTGGCCGAAAGCGTGGCCGCTGGCCTCGCCTCAATCGTGCAGCATCCACCAGCCTTTGCCGTGATCGACATGCGCCTGCTGGATGGCAATGGCCTCGATGTCATTTCCGAGCTGAAGCGCGTGCGGCCCGATGCGCGCGGTATCGTGCTCACGGGCTACGGAAACATTGCGACGGCTGTGACCGCGGTGAAAATGGGGGCGTTCGACTATCTGGCCAAGCCCGCCGATGCGGACGAAATTGACGCGGCCTTGCGGGCTATCCCTGGCAGCAAGCCGGAGGTTCCCGACAACCCGATGTCTGCAGACAGGGTCCGTTGGGAGCACATCCAGCGCGTCTATGAACTGTGCGAGCGCAATGTCTCCGAAACAGCACGTCGGCTCAACATGCACCGCCGGACATTGCAGCGCATTCTGGCGAAGCGCGCACCGAAGTAGTTCTCCCGAAGAAGTCTTCAGACGGTGTGCGCCAAATACGCGCTCACATCACGCGTGGCAGGCCTTCGTCAGCCCACACCGCATCCAGCGCCCGCACGAGATGCACGATATCCATGTCCGTGTGGAACGGGGCAGGTGTGATCCGCAGCCTCTCCGTACCCTTCGGCACGGTTGGATAGTTGATGGGCTGGACATAAACGCCATGCTCGGCGAGCAGGCGATCGCTGATGCGCTTGCACAGCACGGGATCGCGCACCATCACCGGCACGATATGGCTGGGGTTGTCGAGCAGTGGAATGCCCTTGGCGTTGAGCTGAAATCTCACCTGCGCCACGTTCGACTGGTGGCGCGTCCGCTCGGATTGGCTGTTCTTAAGATGGCGAATGCTGGCTGCTGCACCCGCCGCAACGGCTGGCGGCAGTGCCGTCGTGAAGATGAACCCGGAAGAGAAGCTGCGAACGAAATCGCACACGGCTGCCGACCCAGCGATATAGCCGCCGACCACTCCGAATGCCTTGCCCAGCGTTCCCTCGATGATTGTCAGACGATGGCTCAGGCCATCACGCTCGGCGATGCCGCCACCGCGCGGTCCGTAGAGACCAACCGCATGAACCTCATCGAGGTAGGTCATGGCCCCATGGGCATCCGCCACGTCGCACAATTCCGCGATCGGCGCGATATCGCCATCCATCGAGTAGACTGATTCGAAAGCAACAAGCTTCGGCAGGGCAGGATCGAGCGAGGCAAGATGCCTGTTGAGATCCTCAGGGTCATTGTGCCGGAAAATGATGCGCGAGGCCCGACTGTGGCGAATGCCCTCGATCATCGAGGCGTGGTTGCCTGCGTCCGACAGGACGACGCAGCCCGGCATCTGCGTGGCGAGCGTGCTGAGCGAAGCCCAGTTCGACACGTAGCCAGACGTGAACAGCAGTGCCGCTTCCTTGTGGTGGAGATCGGCCAATTCCTGCTCAAGCAGGACATGATAATGGTTGGTCCCCGCGATGTTGCGCGTGCCGCCAGCACCGGCGCCACAGCGATCCAGCGCTTCATGCATGGCGGCCAGCACGTCGGGATGCTGGCCCATGCCAAGATAGTCATTCGAGCACCACACCGTCACCTTGCGCTGGCTGCCGCCGTCGCGCCAGGTCGCGTGGGGAAAGTTGCCCCGGTCGCGCTCCAGGTTGGCGAAGACACGATAGCGCCCTTCGCCGCGCAGGCGGTCCAGCTCCGACTTGAAGAACGTTTCGTATTGCATACCGCTTTGCTCTTGCGCCTTTACTGAGCCAGGTTTGATCTTGGCAAGTCGATCCAGCTGGGCCCGGGCCTTGCGCAACCCTGTCGCGCCATCCGTCGCATCGTGCAAGCGCAGTTTCGTCGCAGCCGCTGATTTTGCAGGGAAGGTTGCATCAACATCCGTGACGCCATGAATGTCAGTTGCCATGCTCGATACTCCCTTTTTGACCAATTTTTATCACCGGTGGCCCCGCAGGCCACCCGGCTTTCTGTCTTTTGTCGAAACCGAAACCTTCGCCGTTGCCGGCCGGGCTCCTGGCGTCACCCGATCCCGCAGGCTCCACCGCCAGAGCCAGCTGGAAGGCAACGGAATGAACAGCAGCCAATGCTCCAGAACCGCCAGCGCCATGAGGCTCGCCAGCAAGCCGTAGGCGGTGCCTTCAAACGCGCTGCCTTGCGCCCAGACGGCCTTGTGCGCGAGCCAGACCGTCACCAGCGTTGACACCGTGATCACCACGGGAAACAGGCCATTCATGACCCGCCTGCGGAAATAGCTGCTGAGATAGGTCAAATGGGAGGGCAGAAAATCATCCGTGATGTTGGGGGCGCCCAGGAAGATGTTGAACTTCGTGCTCAGGCGCATCAGCCACAGGATGACGAAGGTCCAGAACCCGACCATGTTGTCGCTGCCCCAGGACGCACTCCCGAAGGACGCGGCCCCCGAAGATACCGCCCCACATGACACAAGCCCGATGGCCAGCGCCGACAGTGCAATGGCGATCTCATGGTGGATGATGGTGCCGGAGGCTTCCGTGAACCGCGCGAAACCATGCAGATTTCCTGCCGAGGGAACGCGGCGGGGGCCGGTCAGATAGCCCATCAGGAAAGCCATCTCGTTCCAGCCCCAGATCACCAGCGCCGCCGTGAACCCGATATAGGCCGCGGAAGGATCGGTATTGTCGCGGATGGACCAGAGCACCAGCAGGCTGCCCACTGCGGCAAGGCTGGCAACCATCATGCTGATGGGGAAAGTACTGCGCTTCAATCCATCGAGATAGAGGATCGCGCCCGTGCTGAACCACCACAGGAAAATGGAGAAGAGGATTGGAAGGCCAATCTCCATCACCGTGTCAGTCCTCCTTGTAGTGGCAACCAGCACTGCCGACAAAAAGCCGGGCGGTCTGAATCACCAAGCGGGGTTAAGCCGGACATTCTCCGGCAGGGCATTCTGCTTCACGGGAAGCAGATAGAGTTTGATGAACGTGGTCAGGCCGGAAACGCCCAGGCCGAGACGCCGCAGCACGCCCAGAAAACCACCTTTGGTTTTTGCTTCGGCACTAGCTTCAGAGATCAACCGGAGGCGCTCGAGGCCCTGCAGGAAGGCAGGATTGTCGATATCGAGTTCCACGGGGAAGGTCTGACGCGCGATATCGGACGTAATGCGGAAAACCCGCATGTCATAGTCCTTGATGTCGACGCCAAGCGCCTTGTGGAACGCCGGACGCATGTGATCGCGCACATACATCGTGGCATAAACCGCAAGCAGAAAGAAGCGGATCCAGTACTTGTTGATCCCGGTCGTCAGCTTGGGGTCCGATCGCATGAGCAGCGCAAACGCCTCGCCATGGCGGAACTCATCGTTGCACCAGTTGTCGAACCACTTGAAGATTGGGTGGAAGCGCTTGTCCGGGTTCTTCTCCAGAATCCGGAAAATCGTGATGTAGCGGGCGTATCCGATTTTCTCGGACAGGTAGGTCGCATACATGATGAACTTCGGTTTGAAATAGGTGTATTTCTTGACCTTGGTCAGAAAGCCGAGGTCCACGCCAACGCTCAGCGCCTTGAGGCTTTCATTGATGAAGCCGGCATGGCGCGACTCGTCCCGTGCCATGAAGGTGAAGAGATCCCGCATGTCCGGGTTCTTCATCCGCTTCTTGATTTCGGAATACAGGATGCAGCCGGAGAATTCAGCCGTCAGCGAACTCACGAGGAAATCGACGAACTCGGCCTGCAGTTCTGGATCGAGCTTGTCGAGTTCGAATTCATCGAACTCGGGCGTCTTCTTGAAATGCATCTTGTTGGGATCGGAACGCATCTCGGCCATCAGGCTGTCCCACTCGCGGCGGACCTTGCTGACGTCGATCTTGTCCATCGCGTCATAGTCCGTGGTGTAGAAGCGCGGTGACAGCACCGTTTCCTTCGTCGCCATGTCGATGGTGTTGTAGACGGGCTGGGCGCCACCTTCCTGCGGTATCATGTTCCCCTCCGAGCTGCCGGTGTTCCCCTGAACACGTCAGCATCAAATCCAGTTTCATAAAGTTCGGTCAGTTCGAGGTAGGCACTCATCTTGGTGAGCCATTTGTCGAGGCCGTTGGCACGCGTGACCGTCGCGGTTCGCTCGAAGAACTTGTGCTCGCCAAAAGCGACGGATGTCGGCGCATCATGCACAAGCACGGTGTCTCCCACCTCGACTTCGACGCCATGCAGGCTGACATTGGCCTGCACGAACTCAGATGTCTGCTCCAGTTCCACTGTGCAGGGCACCTCGAAGGTCTTTCGCCCTCCGAACAGAAATTCCATCATTGCTTTTCCCCCTTGGAAAGCAGTTTTGCAAAAGCCTCGGCATTGACGGGGCCGAAGGTATCCACGGTCTGGCGCCGACCGGTTGCCGGATCATGAAGGATCAGGCGTCCGTCGGCATGGCGAGCCAATCTGTAGGGTGCCGCGAGATCAACTTTTCTCGACACCCTGTCCTGCGACATCCCCTTGATGACGGCCTGGATGAACCCTCCGCCTTCCCGCAGACTCAAACTTTGCACGATTTCACCCGTGGCAGCAGTTCGTACTTCCACTCTCCCGTCAGACTGTTCGATGAAGGTGAAATCGCGGGAGTCGATGATTGCCACCTCGGGCAATTTGACAACGCCAATGCCCGTCAGGCTGGCAAATGCAGCGATAAACAACGATCCGCTGACCAGAATACTGGCCAGGATGATGGGTCGGCGACCGATGATAGGACGGTCGTCAGTGCGCATCTTCATGCGCGGCGCATAAGTGCTCAAGGTGTCAGACATCTGCATCCCCCGTATTTTCCCCAATCGCCCCAAACTCCGGGATGGGACCGATGGTGAGGGATCATGCCACTTCAGGCGTGCGCGGCCATCCCCGTAGGAATACCATGTGCGCCTATGTCCACACCCAGGGCCGTGCGCATGGCACCGGCCTCATCCTGCAACGCGTTCATCAGGATCTGCGCCACTGCGGCAGCGTCAGGAACACTGCGCAACATGGGTTGCGGACTGTTCCAGCTCCAGGGCCGCATATGGGGCCACACCACGAGCGCGGCGATCCGTTCTCCCTCGTGGACCTTGAGGGCAATGTCGCCAAACTTATCGGAATGCAGCTTCAGCGACGCCCCATCCACCTTGCTGAAGGGCAGATTGAGCGTGATGGGCAGTGCGATACCGGAGCGAATGACGATGCGCCTGTTGGTCAATGTATAAACCGTCGTGCGGGCATAGCCCCAGGCAATAAGCCACAGCACGCCGATGGCGGCCAGCGCCAGCGGCAGCACGCCGAAGGCATAGCCGATGGCCGCTTCGGTCTCGCGCCCCCCCGACTTCTCGGAAGCAAAGCGCCAGACCATCAGCACCAGGAAATAGAGAGCCACCTTCCGCACATGAAATGCCCGGACGGCCAAGCCCACCACGTTGGGTGCGCCTTGCCAGGTGATCCGCTCGCCCTCCGGCAATTCTGCCGGAAGGCCCTTGATCGGTTCGAAATCGAAATCATCATGCGCCATGGCGTGATCTCCCCCTTCGCGTTAGGCTTCAGGCCATAGGCTCTTGCCGCATACGCGATGCATACAGCGTTCCGCCACCGTAGTAGCCCATGATCTTGTCTTCCTCGAGCAGTGTCACCTGATCCATGCTCTTCGTGCCGGGCACAGTCGGGAAATGCTCGGCGAAGATCGAGCGCACGGTCACCGTACGGCGATCACCATCGACCACGGCGAAGTTGGCTGGCAACAGCACGCGACGCACGCCGTTGGTCACCGGAACTTCGACCTCGAGATAGCGCATCACATACTCGGCGCGGTCGATCCACAACTCGACCACCTTGCCCGCGGTCTTGTTGTTGCCCGCCACCACCTTCATGCCCACGGGATTGGGATCGCCCTTTGCCACGTGGAAAGCCGGAGCCAGGCGGAGTGGCTGGATGCGCACGCTGCCATCTTCCATCACATCTGGGCGATCAGCGCGCTCGGCATAGGAAGCCGGGCCAACGCCATCCGCCATGGGATGGCCGGTCGGCAGGTAGGCCGTGCCGGGATGGCGGGCCATCGGCTTGAGCGCCAGTTCGCGGGTGTCCGGGCGGCCGCCGGAGACCGTGACACTCTGGCCACCCCCCAGCTTGAATGTCTTGGCTGCCGATGGATCGGGAAACCCCACGCTTCGGACCTTGCCTTCACCAATGTCGGGAACGAGCGGATAGCCCTCCAGCTTGCTCTCCCTGTGCAGCCAGAGCACCAGCAGCACGAAAAAGCCGGTGAAGAGATAGACGCTGATCAGCGCCAGATCGATATGCTCGCCCATGGTATCCTCCGTAGATGGTTCAGTTCGGGAAGGCGGTTATCCCGAACGGGGATGAAGTCTCGTCCTGCTTCGCGCCGATCACGCCCACCAGGGGCCCGACCGCCGCGAGAGCGATGAAAAGCAACAGAATTTCGAAGTGATAGACAACGGCATAGCTTGCTTCGACACCCTTGAACGCCGGGCCAAGCCTACCAGTGGCAGCGACGGTGGCGACAAGATCACGCAGCACGCCGCCAATGCCCATGGCAAGACCGGCTGACGTGGCCTGCACGGCACCCCACGCACCAAGCGCCAGCCCGGCCCCGACCTCCTTGCCGAAAGCCATGGCGGCCGTCAGCGTGCTGATAGCGAAATATCCCGCGCCAAGGCCGATGCAGAAAGTGCCGATGCGGAACATCAGGGGCGACTGCAACGGGGCCGCCATGATGACGATCGAGAAAGCCCCGATCCCGATCAGCAAGCCGCGCGCCGCCAGTCGGGCCGGATCCGCGCCACGCATCAGCGAGCGGGCCGCGAGCAGGAAGGCCAGCATCGACCCCATCGCCATGATCGCCGTCAGCATGGTTGTCTGACTGACCGTCTGTTTCAGCACTTCGGCCCCATAGGGCTCGAGGATGACATCCTGCATACTGAATGCAGCAGTCCCAAGACCCACAGCGATCAGAAAACGGCGCGCGCCGCTCTCCTGGGAAAACCTGCGCCAGACCACGCCGAAGCTTTCGGTCTGATTGTCGCCCGTGGTCCGCGCGGGATTGCGGGCTTCCTGCTTCCACAGCGCGATGAGATGCAGCACTGCCGTCACCACAGCCACGCCCTGGACCACCTGGATCAAACGCACCGCGCTGAAATCCTGCAGGAGATAACCGAAGAGAAACCCGCTGGCGACCATGCCGACAAGCTGCATCATGTACATCAGCGCCACGACACGAGGATGCGATTCAACCGGCGCCAGATCGGTGGCTAGCGCCAAACCCGCGGTCTGCGTGACATGCACGCCACCCCCCACGAGAATGAACGCCAGTGCAGCGCCGATATGACCATAAAGGAGCGAATTGGCCCCGTCGCCATCGCCCGACAGCAGCAGCAGCGCGAAGGGCATGAAGGCGAATCCGCCAAACATCATGAGGCTGCCCACCCAGATATAGGGGACACGCCGCCAGCCGAGCGCCGATTTGTGATTGTCCGATTTGAATCCGATCAACGTACGGAATGGCGCGGACAGCACGGGAAGCGCAACAAGCACAGCCACGAGCGAGGCCGACACCGTCAGTTCGACAATCATGACCCGGTTGAGCGTGCCGACCAGCAGCACCATCGCCATGCCGCCTGCGATCTGAAACAGCGACAGGCGCAGCAGACGGCTCAGCGACAGATCAGGGCTCACCACATCGGCGAAGGGCAGGAACTTTACGCCCGCCCGCTGAATGGTGCTGATGATTGTTCGCTGAACGCTGTTCATCGGCGCACGAGCTCCATGGCCTGGCTGACGTAGAACGGCTTGTTCACGCGCAAGGTACGCCCGACCATCCAGCCAGACAGCTCAGGCGCTTCGCCGATCCGCCGCCGCAACGTGCTTTCAGCCACCGGCTCGATGGCGGGCGAGCGATCACCGCGCGGGAAGAACCTGCCGGCCAGCTTCATCGCCTCTAGCAGCGGCGTGCTGGGCGCGAAGGTAAAGACAATCGACTGATCGGTCCGTGCAGCCAGCGCGGCGAGAGAGCGCACGATGTCCGCGGCAGGATAATGGATCAGTGAATCCATGGACACCACATGGTCGAATCGGCCCATGGATGTGTCGAGCATGTCGCCCACGCGGAAATGGACGCTGCCTGCGCCAAGATCGTCCGGCATACGCTCTGCCGCCAGTTGGACCAGCGTGGCGGAAAGGTCGATGGCCGTGACAGTGGCACCGCGCCGCGCAGCTTCGACCGCAAGCGCACCCGTGCCACACCCCGCGTCAAGCAGGCTTGATCCGTTCAAGACAGCTGGCAACCAGGACAGCAGGGTGGCCCGCATTTCATCCCGACCCGCCCGAACCCGCGCCCGCACGCCACTGACCGGTGCCGTCGTCGTCAACCGCGCCCAGGCATCGACCGCCGTGCGGTCGAAATAGGTCTCCAGCTCACCCCGGCGCTGCTGATAGGTGACGGTTTGCGACGTTCCCTCGGCCATCAGTCGAATCCCAGAAGGTCGAAGATATCGCGGTCTTTCATCGGATGGGCATCGCAAGGCTCACCACCGGTCCACAGCTGTGCCGCCAGCCGGAGATATTCCTTCTGGACCGCGAGCACTTCGGGCGAATCTTCCATCTCGAACAGCGTTGCTTTCTTGAGGCGGCTGCGCCGGATCACATCCAGATCCGGAAACTGCGCAAGCGTTCTCGTCCCCGACACGTTGTTGAACTTGTCGATCTGGTCCGTATCCTTCGAGCGGTTGGCGATCACGCCTGCGATGCGGACATTGTAGTTCTTCGACTTCGCCTTGATGGCAGCCACGATGCGGTTCATTGCGAAAATGGAATCGAAATCATTGGCCGCCACGATCACCGCACGCTCGGCATGTTGCAGGGGTGCAGCGAAGCCACCGCAGACCACATCGCCCAGCACGTCGAAGATCACCACATCGGTGTCTTCGAGCAGGTGATGCTCCTTCAGCAGCTTGACCGTCTGCCCCACGACATAACCGCCGCAGCCCGTGCCAGCCGGTGGACCGCCTGCTTCCACGCACATCACGCCATTGTAGCCCTCGAAGACAAAATCCTCGCGCCGCAACTCCTCCGAGTGGAAGTTCACGGTCTCCAGCACGTCGATCACGGTGGGGATCAGGCTTTTGGTGAGCGTGAAGGTCGAATCATGCTTGGGGTCGCAGCCGATCTGCAGCACGCGCTTGCCCAGCTTCGAGAAGGCCACGGACAGGTTGGATGAGGTCGTGCTCTTGCCAATGCCGCCCTTGCCATAGACCGCAAAGACCTTGGCGGTCCCAAGATTGAGCGTAGGGTCAAGATGCACCTGCACCGACCCGTCGCCATCCTCACGCCGGGGGACTGGCGATCGAATCGCCAGAGGTATGGTTGCCGTGCTCATGCTGCTCTCCCGGGGGTTACCCCCTCAAGCCGGTCCTCAAGCTCCTCGCCCGCCTGTCTCAGCGCGTCGAGGGTAGCCTGGTCCGGATTCCAGTAGTTACGATCCTTGGCTTCGAGCAGCCGGTTTGCCAGCCGCGCCGATGCCGTGGAGTTCAAACTCGCCAACCGTTCTCGCATGGCTGGGTCCAGCACATACAGTTGGGTTAATTGCTGATACACCCAGGGATCGATCTGCCCTGTGGTGGCCGACCAGCCCATGGTGTTGGTCACCTGCAATTCGATATTGCGCACGCCCTCGTAGCCATGCTTCAGCATTCCCTCATACCATTTCGGATTGAGGGCGCGGGTGCGTGTTTCCAGCGCGACTTGCTCATTGAGGGTGCGGACGATGCCTGCACCCTTCGTCTGATCGCCGATATAGACCGGCACGCAGGCGGTACCGCGCTCGCGGGCCACGGCCCGGCTGATGCCACCCAGCGTATCGACATACTGATCGACCGTCGTGACGCCCAGTTCCGCCGATTCGAGGTTCTGGTAGGCCAGCTGGACATCGCCCAGCACACTCTTCAGCAGGGCATCATGCTTCACCGCCACGCCCTTGCGCCCAAAGGCGAAGCACTTGCGGCTAGTATAGGTCTCTGCCAGCTCATCCTCGTTCTGCCAGCGGCCATTGTCGATCAGGAGATTGACGTTGGCACCATAGGCACCGTCCGCATTGCTGAACACGCGCAAGGCGGCAGTCTCGAGATCACAGCCCTTCGCCGCCTGATAGGCCAGCGCGTGCTTGCGGATGAAATTCATCTCCGGTGGCTCGTCGGCGCAGGCGGCAAGATAGGCAGCTTCGGCCAGCAGCTTGACCTGCAAAGGCAAAAGATCGCGGAAGATACCCGAAAGCGTCATCACCACATCAACCCTCGGGCGACCAAGCTGTTCGAGCGGGATGAGATCGGCTCCGGCCAGGCGGCCGTATGCATCGAAACGAGCGGTCGCCCCCATCAGCGACAAAGCCTGCCCGATAGGGCCGCCTTCCGATTTCAGGTTATCGGTGCCCCACAGCACAAGCGCGATGGACGAGGGGAAGGCGTTGCCATCGGCCATATGCCTGGCGATCACCTTGTCCGCCTGCGTCCGGCCATCGGCCATGGCGAATGCGGATGGAATGCGGAACGGATCAAAACCATGCAGGTTGCGGCCGGTCGGCAGGATGGCGGGCGTGCGGATCAGGTCACCGCCTGGTGCGGGACGTATGAAGCGTCCGTCCAGCGCCCGGATAACACCTGCGACTTCGTGGTCCTGCATCAGCTTGGTATTGCACTCGGTCAGCTCCTGAAAGATGGCGAGGATATCGCTGCGAGCGGTGCCGTCATAGAGGGCGGCCAGTTTCTCTGGACTCGCGCCGTCGATGATGGCGGCCAGCATACGATCATCGGGCGAGAAGCTATGGCTGGCCTCGGCCATCGCCCGCAGCATTCCGCAGCGATCTTCAGCCGATGTGACATCGCCCACCACATGGAGACCGACAGGGATCAACGTGTATTCAAGTTCCAGCACCTTGTTGACGAGGTGCATGATCTGGGCGGATGCCGAATCGCCCCAGGCGGGCGCGGCAGGTGCCAGATCGACCGCAGCCGCCTGTGTCTGGATCAGTTCGGCGAGCGAACCTTGCTCGGCGCTCTCAGCGGGGGTCAGCTGCCGCCAGCGATCCAGCGAGGTCTTGAGTTCCAGCAAGCCCTTGTAGAGCCCGGCATTGGTGACAGGCGGCGTCAGATAGCTGATCAGCGTGGCGGCGGAGCGGCGTTTCGCCAGCGTGCCTTCGGACGGGTTGTTGGCGGCATAGAGATAGAAATTCGGCATGTCGCCGATCAGCCGATCCGGCCAACATTCGGCAGAAAGGCCAACCTGCTTGCCCGGCATGAACTCCAGCGCACCATGCGTGCCGAAATGCAGCACGGCATCCGCCCTGAAATCCTCTTGCAGATAACGGTAATAGGCCGTGAAGGCATGGGTGGGGGCAAAACCCTTCTCGAAGAGCAGCCGCATCGGGTCACCCTCGTAGCCGAAGCCGGGCTGCAATCCGACAAAGACATTGCCGAAGCTCTCGCCCAGGATCTGGATCGACTGGCCATCCGATTGCTGGCGGCCGGGTGCCGGACCCCACTGAGCTTCGATCTCGCCGAGCCAGCGCTGCTTGCGCACCTGATCAGCAGCAGGAATCAGTGCGTGGACATTGGCGAGCGAGCCCATGCGCTGGGCATTGCCTTCGATGATGCGCGACCGCAGCGCATCCACGTTCATCGGCAGATCGACCTTGTAGCCCGCGAGGCGCAGGCCCTTCAGCACATTGAACAGCGATTCGAATACCGCGAGGAAAGCCGCTGTGCCGAGACTTCCGGCGTTGGGCGGGAAAGCAAACAGCGTGATGGCGATCTTGCGGTCTTCCCGTGCCCGCTTCCGCAGCGACACGAGCCTCTCGACGCGCGACGCCAGCATATCCGCCCGCTCGCTGCACGAATGCATGTCGCGGGTGCCGCTGGCCGACTCGAACACGCAGGCGCGCGCACAGCCGGTACACGCCTCGCCTGCACCGTCAGAGCGCCCACCGAAGACGATGGGGCCGGAGGCACCATCAAGCTCAGGGATCGCCACCATGATGGTCGACTCGACCGGGAGGAACCCCCGGCCCGACGCGCCCCATTGCTCCAGCGTCTGGAACTCGACGGGCTGTGCGGCGATATAGGGGACGTCCAGTTTGGCCAGCACGTCCTCGGCGGCCCTGGAATCGTTGTAGGCCGGGCCACCCACCAGCGAGAAGCCGGTGAGGGAAACCACCGCATCGACAGTGACCTTGCCATCCTTCAGGAAATACGCCTCGATCGCAGGGCGGGCATCGAGGCCGCTGGCGAACACCGGGCAGACCTCAAGGCCCTTGGCTTCGAACGCGGCAATCACGCCATCATAATGCGCCGTGTTGCCCGCCAAGATGTAGGAGCGCAGCACAAGAAGTCCGACCCGGCCCGTAACCGGTTTTCCCGAGAACTGACTTTGGCGCTGCGGCAGGGCCGTGACCTGCTCGGCGATGCGCGATGCCAGGCGTGGGTGATAGACGCCCGTGTCAGGATACACGATGGGATCGCCAGCCTTGAGCCGACCGCGGTAGATCTGCCGCGGGCCATCGGCAAACTTGTCCACCAGCAGGCGGATCAGGTTGGCCATGTTGCCTTCGGAGCCAGCCAGCCAGAATTGCAGGGTGAGGAAATACACCCGGAGATCCTGGGCCGTACCGGGAATGAAGCGGAGGATCTTGGGCAGGCGGCGCAGCATCGCCATCTGCGTGGCACCCGAAGCCTTGGGAGCACCCGTCTTCTCGTCGGTCTTGCCGCGCAGGCGCTTAAGGAACGAGAGCGCCCCACCGCTCTTTTCGCCCATGCGCAGCTTGCCCATGCGGGTCAGCTTCACCACCTCGGGAGCAGACATGCAGACGACCATAGCATCGCAGCTTTCGCGGCGCGCTTGCAGGGCGGGCAGCACCGCACGAATATGCTCCTCGACGAAGAGCATCGTCACCAGGATGATGTCTCCCGTGCCGATATCGGCAATGCAGCGGGCAAGTGCTGCGTCATCGCCACCGAATTCGGAGGCCGCGTGCAACACCACCTGCAGGCCGGGTGCTTCCTGGCGCACCTTCGCCCAGGCGCGGTCACAGGCGCTGGCCAGATGGCTGTCCAGCGTCACGATGACGACCTTCACGGGCGTCTTCTCAGCGGCCGAAATGGGCTTTGGCATCATAGATCGTATCCACGGTGATGGGGGTTACGCCGCGCTCGGTGGCGAAGCGTTCGGTGTTGCGGCGGGCCTTACCCCGCACGAAGAATGGTATTTTCTTCAGTTCCTTCTCAGCATCGGGCGTCCACTGGACAGCAGCTGCGACATGAATCGCCGTGTCGCTTTCAGCGACAACCGGGACAGAGTTTGGCGCGATGATCGGCTCGGCCTTTGCGAGGGGCTTGGGCGCCCCATGACCGTGTCCGAGATGCGAGGCAGCGCCATCGTCGCGGAATTCGAAATCACCGCGGAACATGCCGAGCAGATGCTCTTCCAGCCCCATCATGAGCGGATGCACCCAGGTGTCGAAGATGACATTGGCCCCCTCGAAACCCATCTGTGGCGAGGTACGAGCCGGAAAATCCTGCACATGCACCGGTGCGGAGATCACCGCGCAGGCAATACCGAATTTCTTGGCGATGTTGCGCTCCATCTGGGTACCCAGCACCAGCTCGGGCTGCAGCGTCGCAATGGCTTCCTCGACCTCCAGATAATCATCGGTGATCAGCGCCTCGATGCCATAAAGCGATGCCGCCGCACGCACATCCCGCGCGAATTCACGGGAATAGGTGCCCAGTCCCACCACCTCGAAGCCCAACTCCTTGGCAGCCACGCGGGCTGCCGCGATGGCATGGGTGGCATCCCCAAAGATGAAGACCCGCTTGCCGGTGAGATAGGTCGAATCGACGGAGCGTGAATACCAGGGCAGGCGCGGCCCGACCTCGGCTTCGATGCGCGCCAGCGTTGCGTCGGCATCAAGGCCAGCCAGCACCGCGACCTCGCGGATGAAATCCCGAGTGGCACCGACCCCGATGGGGACGGTTCTCACGGCAGGCTGCCGGAATGTCCGCTCCAGCCAGCGCACGGTGGTCTCGGCTGTTTCGGGGTAGAGGCAGATATTGAAATCAGCCTGGGGAATGCGGCTGATATCGGCGGGCCGCGAACCCATCGGGGCCGTCACATGCACATCGACGCCAATCATGCCCAGCAGCCGGGTGATCTCGGCGATGTCATCGCGGTGGCGAAAGCCCAGCGCCGTTGGACCGAGCAGATTGCAGCGGGCGCGTCGCCCCTCGTCCGCAGGCGTTGCCCGCGCGAAGCCAGCGGCCTGTGCGCCGGTGAGTGTGCGCACGAGATGATAGAAGGTTTCAGCCGCGCCCCAGTTTTCCTTTTTCTGATAGGCGGGGAGTTCCAGCGGGATCACCGGCACCGGCAATTGCAATGCAGCCGCCAAGCCACCGGGATTGTCCTGGATCAGCTCCGCCGTACACGATGCCCCCACGAGCATCGCCTCGGGCTTGAAGCGATCATAGGCCTGCTGGCAAGCTGTCTTGAACAATTCCGCCGTGTCGCCGCCCAGGTCTCTCGCCTGGAAGGTTGTGTAGGTCACAGGCGTGCGCTTCGCGCGCCGCTCGATCATCGTGAACAGCAGATCGGCATAGGTATCGCCCTGCGGCGCATGAAGCACGTAATGCACGCCCTCCATCGCCGTGGCGATGCGCATGGCGCCGACATGGGGTGGTCCTTCATAGGTCCAGAGCGTCAGCTGCATGGCTACACCTCCAGCCGTGACTGGCGGCCGAAGGGTCGGGCGAAGAGTTCCGCCAGGTCACCTGCCTGCTCGTAGCCCTGGATCGGGGTGAAGACGAGTTCGATCGACCACTTGGTGGTGATGTTTTCCGCCTCCAGCGGATTGGCGAGACCAAGCCCACACACCACGAGGTCCGGCCGCTGCTGGCGACAGCGGTCCAGTTGCAGGTCGACATCAGGGCCTTCGGAAAGCGGCGTTCCGGCTGGCAGCAATGCCAGGTCACCCGCAAGATGGGCGCGGTGCAGATAAGGCGTCGCCACTTCCGCAAGCCTCATGCCCAGCTCATTGGCCAAAAACCGCGCCAGCGGGATTTCCAGCTGCGAATCGGGAAAGAACATCACCTGCTTGCCGCCAAGGACAGGCGCATGGCGGGCAACGGCATGTGCGGCACGGCTCGCAGGTGCCGCCGTCACGGCCTCGAAGACGGTGGGCTCGACACCGAAAGCGACCGCGCCTGCACGCAACCATTCCGTCGTGCCTTGGGCTCCAAGCGGAAACGGTGCCGACAGCCGCCTGGCCCCACGGGCCTCCAGCGCCTTGGCAGTTTCGGCAAGAAAGGGTTGGGCCAGCAGAAAACGGGTATTCGGCCCGACATCCGGCAACTCTGTCGAGCGCCTTGGCGGCAACGCCTTGACCTGCGTGATGCCCATGGCTGCAAACAGGCGGACAAACTGGTCCTCCACGACATCAGCGAGTGCCCCGACGATCATCAGGGACGGCGCGGCGGCAGCAGCTTCTGCGGGCAATGCCGGAACCAATGCGGCAAGAGCCGCATCTTCGCCTTGCGTGAAGGTGGTCTCGATGCCGCTGCCGGAATAGCTCAGCACGCGCACAGAGGGGAAAAACTGCTTGTCCAGCCGCGAGGCCGCCTTGCTCAGGTCCAGCTTGATGACCTCGGACGGGCAGGAGCCGACCAGGAACAGCAGCTTGATATCCGGCCTCCGTGCCAGCAGCTTGGCCACCACGCGGTCCAGCTCATCATGCACATCGGCCAGGCCAGCAAGATCACGTTCATCGATGATGGCGGTGGCGAAGCGTGGCTCGGCGAAAATCATGACCCCGGCGGCGGACTGGATCAGGTGGGCGCAGGTGCGCGAACCAACGACCAGGAAGAAGGCATCCTGAATTTTCCTGTGCATCCAGATGATGCCCGTCAGGCCACAGAACACGGCATGTTGACCGCGCTCCTTGCGCACCGGCGCATCAAGGCAGCCGATGGATGTCGCCGCGTCTGCGGAAAGGGGCGTCACGCCTTTGATGGGGGTGACGGCGTTCATGTCCGCGCCTCCTGCAGGGGCTGCAGAGTGGGCCTTTCAAGCCTTGCACGCCGAAGCTTGATCACGAACTGCGCGGCATTGACGACATAAGTGGCGTAGGCGGCCAGAGCCAGGCCCATCTGCTGGTGGGCCGTGACGCCCGGCCAGACCAGCGACACGAGATAGGCCGTGTGGAGTGCGAGCACGAGCATACTCACCGCGTCTTCCCAGAAGAACGCGGGCGCGAAGAGATACCGCCCATAGACATCGTGCTCCCAGAGCGAACCGGTGATCATGATGGTGTAGAGCACCAGTGTCTTGAGGATGATTGAGCCGGTCGCGGCATCATACCCCTGGCCGGTCACGAGATAGCGCAGGACCAGAACCGCGCTCACGAGGAAGACCAGGAATTGCACCGGAGCCAGGACGCCCTGCACGAGGGTCCAGCGGGAATCGTCCCGGCGCCGCCTCTCCTCCGCGGAGTAAAGCGAGTTCTTGGACGACAGGTCCGAACGACCATTGGTCACACCAGTCTCCCCCGACTGAATTTTCAGGATTGCACCTTTTCCGGTGA
>JANNEO010000046.1:0-8579 GCA_031378805.1 Hyphomicrobiales bacterium | reverse complement strand
CGCTTTCCTGGGGTTCTACATGGTGGTGTTCAGTGCGCCCATCGCGGCCTTGATGATCCTGGGAGCGGAGCGGGTGGTGACGAGCCTGAAGCAGCGTCCGCAGATCATGCGGTTCATCGACTTTCTGTTCGCAGGAATATTTGGGGCCTTTGCCGTGAAAATCCTGCTCACGGAGAACCGCTGAATCAGCCAGCTTGTGCGGTTCCGCCCCTTCGACGACTGGATCCTGGTTTCGGCAAACGCTTTGGGCGTTTGCCCCCCGGATTGCACTGTCGCTGCGCTCTTCGCAAAGACGGAAGAGTCAGTGCTATCGACAGCCTGCCTCAGACGCGGTCTTCCAATGGAAAAACCTTGGCGGGGTTAAGCACCCATTGCGGGTCAAAGACCGCGCGCGCGCGCATCTGCTGGTGCAGGTCAGCCCGGTTGAACTGATGCACCATCAGGTCACGTTTCTCGATGCCCACACCATGCTCGCCGGTCAGGCACCCCCCCACTTCGACGCAGAGCTTGAGGATGTCCATGCCGGCGGCTTCCGCCTTTTCGGCGGATGCGGGGTCATTGACATCGTACATCACGAGGGGATGCAGGTTGCCATCGCCTGCATGAAAGACGTTGGCCACCCTCAGGCCATAGCCCTTCACGATCTGGTCGATGCGCGTCAGCACCTCGGGCAGGCGTCCCGTCGGGATGGTGCCATCCATGCAGATGTAATCCGCGATGCGACCTGTGGCCCCGAAGGCCGACTTGCGCCCTTTCCAGATGGCAGCGGTTTCCATCGCGGACTTCGATTCCTTCACCACCTTGACCCGGTGGTTGCGGGCAATGGCAACGATCTTGGCGAGCATCGCATCCATCTCGGCATCCGATCCCTCAACCTCGATGATCAGCAGGGCCGCGACATCGAGCGGATAGCCCGCATTGGCGTAGGCCTCGCAGATATCGATGGCCTCCTTGTCCATGTATTCCATGGCGACCGGCACGATGCCCGCGCCGATGATGGCGGCGACACAGGCCCCCGCGTCTTCCGGCTGGTCGAAACCGAAGAGCACGGGCCTGGCACCCTCCGCCAGCGGCAGGATGCGAACGGTCGCCTCAGTGACGATGCCGAGCTGCCCTTCCGAGCCGCAGACCAGGCCGAGCAGATCATAGCCCGGCGCATCCATGGCAGCGCCTCCCAGTTCGACCACGCTGCCGTCGAGCAACACCAGCTTCACGCCAAGCAGGTTGTTGGTGGTGACGCCGTATTTCAGGCAATGCGCACCGCCAGAGTTCATGGCGATATTGCCGCCGATGGAACACGCGAGCTGCGAGGAGGGATCGGGCGCATAGAAGAAATTTTCGCCAGAGACATGGGCCGAAATGCCCAGATTGGTGATGCCCGCCTGCACGCGCATGGTGCGGTTGGCGTAGCTGACATCCAGCACGCGGTTCATCTTGGACACGCCGATGACCACGGCATCCTCCTGTGGCGTGGAGCCGCCACACAGCGACGTTCCCGCGCCGCGCGGCACCACCGGAACGCCATTGTCGCCACAGAATTTGAGCACGGCGCTGACCTGCTCGGTTGTTTCGGGCAACACGACAATCATCGGTAGGCGCTTGTAGGCCGTGAAGGCATCCGTCTCAAACGGACGACGCTCGTCCTCCGCAGTGATCAGCGATGCCGCAGGCACAAGCCTGGACAGGCCCTCGATGAGAAAGGCGCGGCGGGCGAGCACGTCGGCCTTGGGGACGGGAAAGGCGATGGCTGTCATAGGGCGACTCCTGAAATTCCAATTGTAGCGGACGCCGGGTGAAACGGAATGCGAATAAACGGCGCAGGATTGTTTCGATTGCAGAAAGAACAGAAAGTGATTTATTCTCATGAGAACGGGTTCTTCCTTTCCCCGCAAGGGAGAAGGGGAAGCGCTCATCATGGATCATCTCGCCGAACTCGACATCTTTGCCCGCGTGGTCACGGCGGGGTCGATGTCGGCGGCCGGGCGCGAGTTGGGGCTGTCTCCGCCCGTCGTCTCGAAGCGCATCAAGAGTCTGGAGGAGCGACTCGGCACCCGCCTGCTGCAGCGAACCACGCGGCAACTCACCCTGACGGAATCGGGCAAGGGGTTCTACGAGCGGGTCGTCGCTATCCTCGCCTCGGTGGAGGAAGCGGAAGCGTGGGTCTCGCGCCGGGCCGCTGCGGCGCGTGGAACATTGCGGGTTTCCGCACCCACGTCCTTCGGACGGATGCACATCGCGCCACATCTGGTGGAGTTCCTTGCGGCTTATCCCGAAATCACCATCGACCTTTCGCTGTCCGATCAGTTCGTCGACATCGTGGCGGAGGGCTACGACCTGGCGGTCCGCATCGCCGACCTTGCGGACTCAAGCCTGGTCGCCAAGCGCCTGGCGCCCAGCCACAGGGTATTGTGTGCTACGCCCGGCTATCTGGACAGGCACGGTACGCCGCTTAACCTCGGTGCCCTTGGCGAACACAGGCTGCTGCTCCACAACGCCGATCATTGGCGGCTTGAAAGCGCGGAGGGGCCGGCAAGCGTGCGCGTGGACAGCGCGGTGCGCACCAATTCGAGCGAGGTCATCCGCGAGGCCGTGCTGGCGGGCATGGGCATCGCCTTGCGCTCGACCTGGGACGTGGGGCCGGAGATCGACAGCGGCAAGCTGCTGATCGTGCTGCCGGAATGGCACGCGTCATCCCGCGTCGCGGTTCACGCGGTGTACCCCTCGCGGCGGCATCTGGCCCACAAGGTCCGGGTATTCATGGATTTTCTGAGCGAGCGTTTCGGCAATCCACCCTACTGGGACAAGGGACTGGCGCTGGACACACCCGTCCTCAAACCCCCTTCAGGCTGACGTTTTTCTTGCCAGAACTGCGATCAAGCCAACAGCCAGCGCGGTCTTCAGCAGGTCGCCCAGCAGGAAGCCCTGGATGATGACCCAGGCGCGGGCAAAGCCAACGCCCGTACCACCATTGGCAAGTGCAGCGAATTGGGCCAGCCACAGACCACCCAACGCGAAGAGCACAAGCTTGCCCAGCAGGATGAGGCCGGTCAGCGGCAGCAGCGAACGCGCCGCGCCCCGTTCCACGCCGTAGCCGACGATGGCGGTGAAGGCGACAAAACCCGCGAGGAAACCGCCGGTCGGACCCATCATGTAGGCTGGACCCGCGAAGGCCCCCGCAAACACCGGCGCGCCCAGCAGGCCATGCAGGAGATAGAGCAGCACTGTCGCCACACCCAGACGCCAGCCATAGGCCGCACCGATCAGTGGCAGAACAAGCGTCTGCATTGTCATCGGGACAGGATAGAACGGCACCTGGATCTTGGCAGACAGCGCCAGCAGCGCCACGCCTGCGAAGGCGAGCACGCCCTGGCGCAGCAGCTTCTGCTCGCCCACAGCCCAGAAACGGTCAACCAATGGACCCGAAACGGTTGATGTCGCCATGTGAAATCCCCTTTGGAAAGCGTTGCCCGGCTTTCTCTTCTTTCCGCTATAGTGGCAGTGCAAGGTCCGCTCAAGCCATCTGCCCGTAATTATCGATCAAGCATGAAACCAGCCGACATTCTTCATCCCCGCCCCGAAGGCCTGTGGTGCCCGCCGGGCATGTTCTTCATCGATCCGGTGCGCCCTGTGGAGCGTGCGCTGATCACCCACGGACATGCGGATCATGCGCGACCCGGTCATGGCTCGGTGCTGGCGACGGCAGAAACGCTTGGCATCATGGCAGTGCGCTACGGTGCGGCCTTCGCCGGAGCCACGCAGACCGCCATCCTTGGCGAAAGCCTGACCCTCAACGGCGTGACGGTGCGTTTCCATCCGGCGGGGCATGTGCTGGGCTCCGCTCAGATCGCGGTGGAATCCGGCGGCACGCGCATTGTCGTTTCCGGCGACTACAAGCGGGCAAGTGATCCTACCTGCCTGCCGTTCGAGGTGGTGCCATGCGATGTCTTTGTTTCGGAAGCCACGTTCGGCCTGCCGATCTTCCGGCATCCTGACGCAACGGACGAGGTCGAAAAGCTGCTGGCCTCGCTTCGGCTGTTTCCGGAGCGGGCCCATCTCGTGGGGGCCTATGCGCTTGGGAAGGCGCAGCGCATCGTGCGGCTGATCCGCCAGGCCGGTTATGACAGACCGATCCATGTGCATGGCGCGATGGAAAAGCTGATGGCGTTTTATGCCGGGCAAGGCATCGATATGGGCGAGATTGTTCCGGTGCGGGCTGCGGACAAGAGCGGCCTGAAAGGCGCAATCATCCTGTGTCCACCCGGATCGTTGCAGGATCTGTGGTCGCGGAAATTTCCCGATCCCGTCACGGCCTTCGCATCAGGGTGGATGCAGACGCGGGCGCGGGCGCGCCAGAGGGGTGTGGAACTGCCGCTGATCGTCTCGGATCACGCGGACTGGCCCGATCTATGCCGCACCATCCGCGACACCGGCTGCGCTGAGCTGTGGGTGACCCATGGTCAGGAGGACGCCCTTGTGCATTGGGCCGGGACGCAGGGCATCAAGGCGAAGCCGCTCAATCTCGTGGGTTATGGCGATGATGGCGAGGCGGAGCCTGCTGGTGAGGAACCAGTCGTTGAGGAATCAGTCGTTGAGGAATCTCGGGCATGAACCGCTTCGCCGCCCTCCTCGACAAGCTCGCCTATGAGCCGCGCCGCAACGCCAAGATCGCCCTGGTGGCGGATTATCTTCGCCTCACGTCCGATCCCGAACGCGGCTACGCCTTGGCTGCGATGACCGGCGGTCTGATGTTTCCGCAAGCCAAGGCCGGGCTGATCCGCCAGCTCATCGCAGAACGGACCGATCCGGTGCTGTTCGCCTTGTCCTATGATTATGTGGGCGATCTGTCGGAGACGGTGGCGCTGCTGTGGCCGGCACCAGCCTCACCCACCAGCCAAAATGCCCCCACCCTCTCGGCCGTCATCAAAACCCTGGCAACCGCGCATAAATCGACCCTGCCCGGACATCTCACCGGCTGGCTGGATGCGCTGGATGAAACCGGGCGCTGGGCGTTGCTGAAGCTGATCACCGGCGGGTTGCGCATCGGCGTCTCGGCGCGGCTTGCCAAGACGGCAGTGGCGGAACTGGGCGGACTGGAGCCGGACGCCATCGAGCAGGTCTGGCACGGGCTGTCACCTCCTTACCATGCGCTCTTTGCCTGGGTGGAAGGCAAGGGACCGCGACCGGCAAGCGATGATCCCGCGCCCTTCCGGCCCGCCATGCTGGCCCATGCCATCGAAGACAGTGACTTCGGCAAACTCGATCCCGCTGATTTCACGGCGGAATGGAAATGGGACGGCATCCGCATCCAGGCGGCGTCGGGAACAGATTCGCAGGGCAAGCGCGTGATGCGGCTTTATTCGCGCACCGGCGAGGACATCTCGAATGCCTTTCCTGATCTGCTCGATGCCATGACTTTCGACGGAGCCATCGACGGCGAATTGCTGGTTTTGCGCGAAGGGCGCGTGCAGAGCTTCAACGTGCTCCAGCAACGGCTCAACCGGAAGGTCGTCTCCGTGAAGCTGATAGCGGAATTTCCTGCCCATATCCGCGCCTATGATTTGCTGGTGGACGGCACGGAGGATGTTCGGCCCCTGCCATTCACGGAGAGGCGGAGGCGGCTTGACATGCGGCTTGCAGGCGCGGTCAACCCGAAGCTCGATCTTTCAGTGCTGATCCCTTTCACCTCCTGGGAGCAACTGGCGGCAGCACGCGCCGAACCGGCGACCGCCGGAGCACAAGCTGATGCCGATGCGGTCGAGGGGTGCATGATCAAGCGGCGCGACAGCCCCTATCTTCCCGGCCGTCCCAAGGGCCTGTGGTTCAAGTGGAAGCGCGATCCCATGGTGGTGGATGCCGTGCTGATGTATGCCCAGCGCGGCCACGGCAAGCGCTCGTCCTTCTATTCCGATTTCACCTTCGGCGTGTGGAAGGGTGATGCTCTGGTGCCGGTCGGCAAGGCCTATTTCGGCTTCACTGACGAGGAACTGGTGCAGCTCGACCGCTTCGTGCGCAAACACACGATCGACCGCCACGGACCTGTGCGCGTGGTGACAGCCAATGCCGAGACGGGGCTGGTGCTGGAGGTGGCGTTCGAGGGAATCAACCGCTCTCCCCGCCACAAATCCGGTGTGGCCATGCGGTTTCCCAGAATTGCCCGCATCCGCTGGGACAAGCCGACGGGGGAGGCTGACCGGCTGGAAACGCTGGAGAGGATGATCGAGACCAAAAGCCCTCACGGTTGAGCGGACGCTGTGGCTGCCCTCCCTCCCCCTTGCGGGGAGGGTGGCCCGGAGCGCAGCGCAGGGTCGGGAGGGGGTCGCACTACGCTCACCGGAGAGGGCGGCGCTACCCCCTCCCGGCTCTCTCCGCAAGGGGGAGGGATAAGAAGCGCTGATCTCATCGGGGCTTGACCATGCGGCCCCCGCTGCGCTCAATGTGCTTTGATCCAGCCACGAAAGCCCCCGCCTTGCCCAACGCCATTGATCCCGCCGCCGCGCCACGCGGCACGCTCACGCTGCGCATCTCGGCCATGCCGGCCGACACCAATGCCAATGGCGATATTTTCGGCGGCTGGGTGATGGCCCGTATGGACCAGGCCGGTGGCATCGCGGCAGTGGAGCTGGCGCAGGGGCGCGTGGTAACGGTGAAGGTGGACGCCATGCATTTCATCCGCCCCATGAAAGTGGGCGATGTGCTGTGCGTGTATACGGACCTTGCCAAGGTGGGGAACACCTCGCTCACCCTGCGCATCGAAGCCTGGGCGCAGCGGTTCCAGACTAGGCATATGGAGAAGGTGACGGAGGCGACGTTCATCTTCGTGGCGATCGATGACAGCGGCAAACCGCGGGTGGTGCCGCAGTAACGACCGCCATGCTGATCAAGGTTCTCACCATTGTCACGCCCGTCTTCGCGCTGATGGGCATGGGCTTCATCGCGGCGAAGACACGCTTTCTGCCGGAGGGCGCTGGACAAGCGCTGGCGCAGTTCGCCTTCAAGCTGGCCATTCCCGCCCTGCTGTTTCGCGCGATGCTGAGCACCGGCACGCTGGAAGCCTCGCCCTGGCGCTTGCTGGGGGCGTATTTCACCGCGACGCTGGGCATCTGGATCATTGCCAGCCTTGTCGCGGCTTTTGGTCTGCGCAGACCAGCGGAGGAGCATTCCGTGCTCGCCATGGGCTCCACCTTCGGCAACACGGTGATGCTTGGCCTGCCCATCGCCATCACTGCCTTCGGGCAGGACGCAACGGCACCGCTGGCGATCCTCGTGGCAGTGGAGACACCGCTGCTGTGGATCGCGGCGACATTGCACATGGAAGTGGCAAAGCGCGGTCGCGCAATCTCGTTGGCGGCTCTTGGCGGCGTTGTCCGGGATCTGGCGACCAACACAATCATCCTCTCTCTCGTGCTGGGCCTTGCCGGTCGCGCCATGGGATTGACGCTGCCCGCCGTCCCCGACCGCATTGTCATGCTGCTGGGGCAGGCAGGTGTGCCGACCGCGCTGTTCGCGCTGGGCATGGCGCTGGCGAGCTTTCGAGTCGCAGGCGAAACGAAGGCGATTGGCCTGATGCTGGTGCTGAAGCTCGCGCTCTATCCCGCGCTCGCCTGCGTCTTCGCAGCCCATGTGTTCCAGCTGCCGCCGCTGTGGACCGCGCTCGTGGTGCTGCAGGCCGCGATGCCGGTGGGGGCAAACGCCTATCTTTTCGCCGCGCGGTATGAGCGGTCAGCCGCGACGGTGTCCGCCGCGATTGCCGTGTCGACGCTGGTGGCAGTGGTGACGGTTTCGGGGCTGCTGGTGGTGGTGATGGCCGGACTGGGGCGGTGATTGCAGTCATTATCATGCTGTGATACTGTGAAAATATGAAAAACATCACAGTTACTGTGGAAGATGATATCTATCGCCGCGCCCGCGTCCGGGCGGCGGAGATGGACACCTCTGTTTCTGCGCAAGTGAAGCAGTTCCTCGAACAATTCGCACAAAAGGAGACGGAGTTCGAGCGGCTCAAGAAACTTGAACTGACGCTGCGGACAGAAATCGGCGGCATCAGCGCCAGCGACCGTTTGAGCCGTGATGATCTCTATGACCGGGCCGCCCGCCGCAAAGAGCTTTGACGCCCTTGCGGTTCATCGACACCAACGTCCTGCTCTATGCGGTCAACATACTGCCTGAGGAGGCAGACAAGCGCGCCATCGCTCACGGCATTCTGAACAGCGACGATTGCGCTCTGTCCGTGCAGGTCCTGCAGGAGTTTTACGTTCAGGCCACGCGAAAGACGCGCACCGGTGCTCTCACCCATCCGGAAGCCATAGCCATGATCACGGTCTGGCGGCGATTTCCCGTGCAGGCGCAGACGGTCGAAGTGCTCGACCGCGCGTTGTCGATCAAGGAGCGTCATATGCTGTCGTTCTGGGACAGCGCGATCATCGCTGCGGCAAGCATCCTGCAGTGCGGGACCGTGCTGACGGAAGATATGCAGGATGGGCAAGTTGTGGATGGGGTGCGGGTGGTGAACCCGTTCAGATCAGCGGTTTCGGTGCCAGAATGACGCCTAAAGAGATCGCAGTTAGGCATCCGCGTCTCTA
>JANNEO010000023.1:0-5202 GCA_031378805.1 Hyphomicrobiales bacterium | reverse complement strand
AGGCAATTGTTCGGAAAAGCGCTGGATGCGCCGCGCCCTGAGGGTGCGCAACACCACGATGGGCAACACTGCGCCAGCCGCGACAGCGGCCAGCAGAAACTGCGGATCGGTGTAGTCGAGCAGCATGGGAGCCACAGGCGCTGCAGTGGCAGTGGCGAGCCACAGCAGGCCGATCTTGCGAGGCCCGATGCGCACGCCGGACTGGCTGATCAAGCGGTTCAGCGCCCCTGCCAGGCCGAAGCTGCCGCCATCCTTGATGCCGCGCTCGCGTTTGAGCTGAAGCAGGGCCTCTCCCCGGTTGATCGTCTCCTTCTGGATCTGCAAACGCCGGTTGACGTTGGCGCGGTACTGATTGGCATTGAACAGCAGCACATAGACCGATTCAGCAATCAGCACGGCCACCAGCGCCGCCCCGATCAGCAGCGGCCACGCCTCCGGGAGTTCGTTGAAGAATGCGGTCACAGCGGCTTACCCGGATCGAAGTAGTGGCCGGGGATCTGCACGCCCTTGGCGGCAAGGTCCGTCAGGAAGCGGGGGCGGACGCCCGTTGCCTCGTAGTGTCCGTGGATCGTTCCATCGGCATCCGTGCGCACCCGCACGAACTTGAAGATTTCCTGCATCTGCAGGATATCGCCTTCCATGCCGGTGATCTCGGCAATGGACGTAACCCGACGCTTGCCGTCCGACATGCGCTGGAGTTGCACGATCAGGCGGATGGCCGCCGCGATCTGGCCGCGGATCGAGGTCTGCGACATCGGCAGGCCGGCCATGCCGATCATCTGCTCGAGACGCGAGACCGCTTCGCGTGGATTGTTGGCATGGACGGTGGCCATCGAGCCTTCATGGCCGGTGTTCATGGCCTGCAGCATGTCGAACGCTTCCTCGCCACGGCACTCGCCGAGGATGACCCGGTCGGGCCGCATCCGCAGCGCATTCTTGATCAGGTCGCGCTGCTTGATCTCGCCCTTGCCCTCGAGATTGGGTGGCCGTGTCTCCATGCGGGCCACATGCGGCTGCTGCAACTGCAACTCCGCCGCATCCTCGATGGTGATGAGCCGTTCATCCTCGGGAATGAAGGCGGAGAGCGCGTTCAGCATCGTGGTCTTGCCGGAGCCGGTGCCGCCCGAGATGATGATCGTGGTCTTGCAGCGCGCAGCGTTCGACAGAAGCTCGAACATCTGCTGGCGCATTGCGCCCACCTCAACGAGCTTGCTCAGTGAAAGCTTGCTCTTGGAAAACTTGCGGATGGAGACCAGTGCGCCATCCACCGCGATGGGTTTGACCGCGACGTTGACGCGCGAGCCGTCGAGCAGGCGGGCATCGCAGAGCGGCTGGCTTTCATCGACCCTGCGACCGACGGCGGAGACGATCTTGTTGACGATGCGCATGAGGTGCGCATCATCCCGGAAACGGATGTTGGTCCGCTCCATCTTGCCGCGGCGCTCGACATAGACGACGTCGGGACCATTGATCAGGATATCGGCGATGGTGTCGTCCTTGAGCAGTGGCTCCAGCGGACCAAGCCCCGTCATTTCGTCGATGATCTCGCCCGTGAAGGCATTGAGTTCCGCCGCGTTGAGGGCCAGCCGCTCGCTCACCACATATTGCTGCACCAGGCCGAAAATCTGGCGCTTGGCTTCTTCCGGCGTGAGCTTCTCCAGCGTCTGGAGATTGACCTCCTCCACCAGCTTGCGGTGCAGGCGCACCTTCGCGTCCATAAACTTTTCGCTCGCCAGAAGATTCGCTTCCGGCATGGCGGCCACGGCGGCGGCAGCCGTCACGGGGTTGGCTGTGGGCGGCGAGGGTGGCGGAGGCGGTGCCATCATGGATGGCGGCGGCGCGTCAAGCGGGCTTTCGTCGATGTCGGCTTCACCGGGTTCCGCAAACATGGCGGGGACGAAATCCAGTGTCTCGACCGCGTGGGTCAGTGGCATCGGCACGGGCGGATCGACACAGACAGCCGAGGCCGGAACCGGCACGGCGGGAGGTGCCGGAATTGGCGGTGGCGGCAGGCCGTCAGCCCCGTCGGGCGCGGGCGGCGGCGCAAAGCGCGACAGGAGTGTGGAGAAACGCCCGCTCATGCCGCCTCGATCTCCGCCACGACCACCTTGCGCAGATCCATGGCGACGTTGCTGCCGCGCTCCACCGCATCCAGCGGCACGCCCCGGTCGATGGCCTCGCGCACGAGCTTGTAGTTGTTGCTGACGGTGCCTGCGAACTTGTCCTTCAGGGCGGCCTCCAGATCCGCCCGCCTCAGGCCCGAGCCGAACATCTTCTGCTCGAAACGGTTGACGATGACGCGGGGCTTCACCTCCGCGCCCAGCTTTTCCACCATGGCATTGGCCAGGTTGGATGCAAGCTTGAGGCCCGGCACGGTTGTTTCGGTGACCACGAAAATCTTGTTGGACCCCGAGAGGACAGCATCGGTCCAGTGAAACCAGGTGCGTGGCAGGTCGATCACCACATAGTCGAAACGCGCCGCCGCCAGGTCCAGCAGGCGCATCACAAGCGCCGGTTCAGGGATGCGGGTTTCGGCCGGGCGGTTGGGCGCACTCAGCACCATCATCCCGGAGGGGTGAGGGGCCAGCATGACTTCCAGCAACTGGGCGTCAAGCCGCTGCGGATCGGGGCCGATTGCATCAAGGTCGAGCAGTGGCTCCACGTCGAGATGGAAGGCGCAGGAGCCGTTCTGGAAATCAAGATCGATGAGGCAGGCGCTCGTCTTGTCCTTTCCTGCCAGCATGGTCAGGGCGGTCTGGATGGCCAGCGTGGTGGCGCCAACGCCGCCAGCGGCAGGCACGAAGGTCAGGATCTGCGCCTCTTTGGTCGCTCCATGCGCAACCTCGGCCTGCATCGCCTTGACACAGCTGCGGGCGAGTTCGACCGGATCGACCGGCTTGCGCAAGAAATCCGCGACACGAATCTGGATCAGCCAACGTGCCACAGCCTCGTCGAAGGCTTCGGTGACAACAACCACGGGCGCGCGATTGCCCAGACGCACCATCAGGCTTTGCAATGCCAGGAGATCGTCGCGGTTGCGCGCATCAAGATCGGCGATCACGATCCGTGCCGAAGTAAGATCGAGCTGCTCATCGCCGACATGGCGGCCGATACGTAACTTGAGGCGGCCATTGGCACCAAAAACACCCTTCACCGCTTCCACGAAAGTGCTGTCGGACGAGATCAGGACAATCTCGCCGTCGCGGTCGTTGGAGGGAGGCTTGGTGGCGAACATGGTAATTCCTTGTCGAGACAGATCAGGGCGTTGGCGCTGCGGGAGCAGGCACCAGGGTCATGGCGGTAGGGGCCGAAGGAGGAGCCGCCGCGGCGGTCCTGCGGCGGAGCTTCTCCATGGCCGCTGCAGCGTGTTCACCACTGCTGCCATGTTGGATCGTTCGGGCATCGCGGGGCCAGGGGTCGATGATCTGCATCGCCTTGTTGGCGGCAAGCGAGTCCCCCGCGCCGAAGGTGACGGAATCCCGTCGGTCGGCGTAGCGATCATGCTCGCAACCCGAAAGAACGAGTGCTGCTGTCAGCAGCGTGATCAGGCGCAGGCGGTCAGCGGCGGCCATCGGTAGCTCCCGTGAGATCGAGGATATGCCCCTGGCCAGCATTGCGCATGGCCGTGGCAGCAGGATTGATGGGCGCCACGCGGCGGCTTCCGTCCCGTGACACTTCCGTCTGTCCCAGCAGGAACTGTTCGACATCATTGCCGGGCCGCGCGCTGTCGAGCGGCGTGCGCAGTTTCTGGCCAGGACGGACGGGTTGCACGAGATGCGGCGTCACGATGATCGCCAGTTCGGTCTCGCGCTGCTGGAAGCTGCGGGAGCGAAACAGCGCACCCAGCACGGGTATGTCTCCCAGCCAGGGCAGCTGCTCCGTGGTCGTGGCGCTGGTGTTTTGCAACAGGCCGGCGATGGCGAAGCTCTGGCCGCTCTTCAGCTCGACCACCGTTGAGGCACGGCTGACGGTGATCCGTGGGATGGTGATGGAGCCTGCCTTGAAGGAACCGCTGGTCTCGTCGACCTGGCTTACCTCAGGCTCGATTCTGAGGTTGATCATGCTGCCTTCAAGAACCGTCGGCGTAAAGGTGAGGCCGACGCCGAATTTCTTGTACTCGACGGTGGTCACGTTGTTGGATTGCGCCACGGGGATGGGCAACTCGCCACCGGCCAGGAAACTGGCCTTCTCGCCGGACATGGTGATGAGATTCGGCTCGGCGAGACGCCGCGCCACGCCCTGTTCCTCCAGCGCCTGGATCAGCACGTCGATGTTGGTGCCGCCGCGCACCATCTGCGCCAGCAGCGTGCCGAACGGAGCACCGCCTGCCGGATTGACAAGAGCGCTGGCGCTGCTGGCGAACCCCAGCACGCCAACCTGGCCGTTGCCGCTCCTGCCGCCACTGGTCGCACCATTGCTGCCACCCGCCTGGATGCGCACACCCAGATCACGACCGATGCTGCGCGAAACCTCGATGAAGCGCACCTCCAGCATCACCTGCTGCGACGAGCGGACGCGCATGTTGTTCACGACCTCGCCGCCATGACTGCGGGCGATACGAACCGCACGGTCGGCGCTGACGGCATCGCGTGTGTCGCCGTTCAGGACAATCTTGCCAGCCTCGGTTCCGGTCCGCACGCGGGGATCGCCGGAACGCTGGATTTCCTCTGACGCCCGAGGTGCGTTCTGGGTCACATCGACCTCGATGACGCCGACCAGTTTTCTGTCCGCGTCATAGAGCGAGACACTGGTGACACCGATCTTCTTGCCCAGGATATAGACCGAACGGTCGGTGAGCGGCACGGCATCGGCAATGTCTGGATCACCCACCACGATATCGGTGAAGCTCTGATCGGTGCGCAGCGTCTGCGAGGTGCGGTGGACCACCTTCACGGTGGCCGGTGCGCCTGCCAGACGAAGCTGGCGGGTCTGGGCCTCTGCGGATGTCATGCTCGCCGGGATGGCAGTCAGCCCGGCAAGGCTGAGGCCAAGTGCCGCCAGCGTCGATGTGAGAATGCTTTTCATGTCTGTCATTGCCCCAGCCATCGCCTGCTTCAGCGGTCCTTGTCCGAGATCACGCTGTAGTCCTTGCTCTCGCCGTTGCGCGTCACGGTGACAGTGGTCTTGGTACGGCGGCCATGGCTCGCTGTTGAATCAGGGTCGGAACTGGACAGCAGGTTCTTCACCGAAAGACGCCCGCCA
>JANNEO010000162.1:0-4710 GCA_031378805.1 Hyphomicrobiales bacterium | reverse complement strand
CGCATCACGCCCGCCATCACCGTCAGCGGGTCACCGATCACCGGCACCCAGGCTGCGAGCAGCGACCAGACCCCCCAGCGCCTGTACCATTCCTGATACTTGGCAAACTCCGCCGGTTTCACGGGAAAGCGCGGATGATCGCGCCAGCGTTCGACGAACAGGCCCAGCACCCAGTTAACGACAGAACCCAGTGTGTTGCCGATGGTGGCAATTGCCACCAACGTTGTCAGGCTCGCTGACCCCATGGCAATCAGCGCCAGCAAGGCGGCTTCGGACGAGCCGGGCAAGACGGTCGCCGACAGAAACGCCGCCCAGAACAGTCCTACCAGTTCCCACATGGCGAAGGGTTTGCCTGATTGCGCGAAGCGCGGCAATGTGCTGCCAAAATCCTGCGGGGAGAAACGGGCATGGCGGTGCGGACAAGGGCAGAGTTAAAACGCCACATCATGGCGATCGACCAGGGTACGACCTCGACGCGCACGCTCATCTTCGGGCCTGACATGGCCATTGTCGCGTCCGCGCAGCAGGAGTTTCCACAGCATTTTCCCGCTTCTGGCTGGGTGGAGCATGATCCGGAGGATATCTGGCGGACGGTGCTGGCCACGGCGCGCTCCGCCCTGAAGAAGGCCAAGCTGAAGGCTTCGGATATTGCCGGAATCGGCATCACAAACCAGCGCGAGACAACCGTGATCTGGGAGAAGGCCACCGGAAAGCCCATCCACAACGCCATCGTCTGGCAGGACAGGCGCACTGCGGACATTTGCCAGGCGCTGAAAGCGAAGGGCCACGAGGCGCTGGTGCGCAAGAAGACCGGCCTGCTGCTCGACCCTTACTTTTCCGGCACCAAAGTGGCCTGGATTCTGGACGCCGTGAAGGGCGCGCGCGGCAGGGCCGAAAAGGGCCAACTGGCCTTTGGCACAATCGACAGCTTCCTCATCAGCCGCCTCACCAAGGGCAGTGTCCACGCGACGGATGCCACAAACGCCTCGCGCACCTTGCTGCTCGATATCCACAGCGGGCAATGGGATGACGAACTGCTCTGCCTCCTCAACGTGCCCCGCGCCATCCTACCTGAGGTCAGGGATTGCGCGGCGGATTTCGGCGTGGCCAACGCGGAGTGGTTCGGCGCGGAAATTCCCATCCTGGGCGTGGCAGGCGACCAGCAGGCCGCCACCATCGGACAAGCGTGTTTCGATCCCGGCATGATGAAATCGACCTATGGCACGGGCTGCTTCGCGCTCCTGAACATCGGCCACAAGGCGATCCTATCGAAGAACCGGCTGCTCACCACCATCGCCTATCAGTTCGGTGGCAAGCGGACCTATGCGCTGGAAGGCTCCATCTTCATCGCGGGTGCCGCCGTGCAATGGCTGCGTGATGGCCTGAAGGTCATCACTGCCGCTGGCGAAGCCGGCAAGCTGGCAAAGCAGGCCGATCCGCAGCAACATGTCATCCTGGTTCCGGCCTTTGTCGGCCTTGGTGCGCCCTATTGGGATGCGGAATGCCGGGGGGCCGTGTTCGGCCTGACGCGGGGCACCGGCCCTGCCGAAATGGCCAGGGCGGCGCTGGAAAGCGTGTGTTTCCAGACCCGCGACCTGATCGAGGCCATGAAGGCGGATTGGAAGGCGGATTGGAAGGCGAAGTCTGGTGTGGACACGGTTTTGCGCGTGGATGGCGGCATGACAGCCAGCGACTGGACCATGCAGAGACTGGCGGACATGCTGGATGCGCCAGTGGATCGCCCCAGGATTCTGGAGACGACAGCCATGGGCGCGGCCTATCTCGCAGGCTGGCAGGCAGGACTCTACGGTACGCCGGAGCGCTTCGCCAAGACATGGAAGCGCCAGAAGCGTTTTACCCCTCGCATGGACCCGACCGTTCGCCGCGACAGCTACCGCGCCTGGAAAGACGCCGTGCGCCGTACGCTTGGCAAAGTGGGCGGATAAACATGCGCGGCCACATCGCCTCACTCTATTGCTACCCCGTCAAGGGCCTCTCGCCGGAAGCGCTGGACAGCGCCGATCTGGAGGCAGGCGGATATTTTCCAGGCGACAGGCTGTTTGCCATCGAAAACGGGCCTTCGGGTTTCGACCCGGCAGCAGCGGAGCATCTGACCAAGATCAAATTCCTCATGCTGATGCGCAACGAAAGGCTGGCCCGACTGAAGACCCGTTTCGATCCTGCGACTTCGGTGCTCGAGGTCAGCCAGGGCGGGCGCGTGGTAGCGGCTGGCGATGTGCGAACCGGGGCCGGGCGGCAGGCGATCAATGGCTTCTTTTCCGCCTATTGTGCCGCCGAATTGCGCGGTCCGGCCCAACTGATGCAGGCGCCGCCCGGTTTTCGCTTCATGGACAGCCGCAACGGATTCGTTTCGATCATCGACCTCGCCAGCGTTGCTGCCATTGCTGGAGCAGCAGGACGGGCCAGCCTCGATCCGCTGCGGTTTCGAGCCAATGTCTATACCCAGGGCCTTGGAGCCTGGGGTGAGTTCGACCTGGTGGGCCAGAAGATCAGGCTTGGTGGTGCCACGCTCGAAATCATCAAGCGCATCGACCGCTGCGCTGCAACCGATGTCGATCCCACCGCAGGAGTGCGTGACCTCGCGGTGGTGGGGCTGCTGGAGCAGCGCTTCGGCCACCACGATTGCGGGGTCTATGCCCGGATCGTCACAGGTGGCGTCATCAAAAAGGGCGATCTGCTGACCGCCCTTTGATGTCCCTCAATTGCGATGGATCACTGCGGCACAGGGATCATTGCGGGTCGTCGCCACCCGCATCCGGCACACCGTCCGCCTTTGGCCGACGTCGACGACGGTTGCGCAGGCGAACACCTGTTGCATCACCCTCGTCCTGATCCAAGGCGGGAGCACCGCCCTCATCCGCGCTGATTACCCTGACAGGTGCCGTGATGAAGGAGGGCAAACCGGGTTGATCCTCGGCCACGAAATCCGGTGCGCCTCCGGACTGGGTAGCCTCACCAGGACGATCGGCTGACGAGAAGCGCTCTTCACCCATTCGCCCTTCATTAGGTCGCCCTTCACCTGGGTTGCGGTCGCCAAAATTGCGGTCGCGCCCAAAGCGCCGGTTCTGGCGGTCGCGGCCACCCACAGGCCGCTCACCCTGTTGCCGATCTCCCTGCGGACGGTCACCCCTGTCTTCGAAAGGACGGCGGTTGTCGAACGGACGCTCGGGACGCGGAGGACGCGGCTGAAAATTCGGCTGGCTGCTGTCCAGCATCTGCCCTTCGGGCATCGGTGGCTGGTCACCACCGCCGGGCACATCACCGTAAACTGGCTGGCCGGGCTGATGGAACCCGCCGCCCTGGCTGTTGAACGCATTGGGCTGCTGGAAGCTCTGCGGCGTGCGGAAGGTGAAGCGATCGGCACCTGCCACTTCGAATTCGTCCTCGTCGTCCACGGCATCATCGGACACGGGGTTGGGCAGGCCATTGGCCTGGTTGTAGGCGGATTGCTGGGCGTACTGGGCTGCCGCAATGATTCGGTAGTAATGCTCGGCGTGCTGGAGATAGCTCTCCGCCATGACGGTGTCGCTGGCGGTATGGGCATCTCTTGCGAGCTGAACATATTTTTCCGCGATATGCTGGGGGGTGCCACGCACTTTGACGTCGGGCCCGTTCGATTCGTACGACCGGGTCAGGGGATTGGGGCCGCGCCTGCTGCTGCTGCTGCTGCCATTATTGTTGCTGCTGCGGCCACCCCGCATGCGGTTCTTCTGTCCGGGTCTCATCCATTTTCCCTGGTTGGAAATCGTGTTCATGAAAGTTCAGGGCGCCCCGATAGGTCTGCCGAGACGTCCGCGGAGCCTTTTGCCCTGCGCAGACGATGTGATGTGAGAGTGATAAGAGGCGCCCCTACGCCCCGTCCGGATATCGCGTTCATTGCGATGATCAATGCCCCTCGAAACCGTCGCCATACCGTGAGTTGTGAGGTTTCGCGGTGGAGCAACCTGCTTGCTCAACACCTTTACACGATTGACTTACCGTTTCGCACGACCCTTGGCAAGGGTTTTACCGCCTTTGTGCCATTGAAAACGCAGGATGGCAGAGAAAACGCAAGATGACAGATGCGGCGTCCTGCTGTTACGAAACCTGCATGGCCTTCATTCCCGAACTCCCGGTCCTGCTCGCCTACAGCCTCGCCTGCTTCGTGTTGTGCATCACCCCTGGCCCGGACATGAGCCTTTTCCTGTCACGCACCATGGCGGGTGGCGTACGCGCCGGGCTTGCCTCGATGCTGGGAGCCAGTTTCGGCTGCCTGATCCACACCATCCTGGCTGCTGTCGGCCTCTCCGCCATCATTGCGACCTCGCCCGGCACCTTTCTGGCGATCAAGATGGCAGGTGCGCTCTATCTGGGCTGGCTTGCGGTGGATTCACTGCGCAACGGCTCTGCCCTCAACGTGCGCGAGAACGGCAATCCCGAGCCATCGCTTGCCCGCGCCTTCGGGCTTGGCGTGATGATCAACCTTTCCAATCCCAAGGTCATCCTGTTCTTCGTGACCTTCTTGCCGCAGTTCATCTCCGCATCCGATCCGAATGCTGCGGGCAAGCTCGCTTTCCTGGGGTTCTACATGGTGGTGTTCAGTGCGCCCATCGCGGCCTTGATGATCCTGGGAGCGGAGCGGGTGGTGACGAGCCTGAAGCAGCGTCCGCAGATCATGCGGTTCATCGACTTTCTGTTCGCAGGAATATT
>JANNEO010000122.1:0-4142 GCA_031378805.1 Hyphomicrobiales bacterium | reverse complement strand
GGCTTTTCTTTCTCGACCAGCTTCTTCGCCTGCTTCACCGTGGAGGAGAAGCCCTTGGCGTCGAGACGCGAGTAGATGAACGGCTTGAACAGTTCGAGCGCCATCTTCTTCGGAAGGCCGCATTGGTGCAGCTTCAGTTCTGGCCCGACCACGATGACCGAACGGCCGGAATAATCGACGCGCTTGCCCAGCAGGTTCTGCCGGAAGCGGCCCTGCTTGCCCTTCAGCATGTCGGCAAGCGACTTGAGCGGGCGCTTGTTGGCACCCGTGATGACGCGGCCACGGCGACCGTTATCGAACAGCGCATCCACGGATTCCTGCAGCATCCGCTTCTCGTTGCGGATGATGATGTCAGGCGCACGCAGTTCGATCAGGCGCTTCAACCGGTTGTTGCGGTTGATGACACGGCGGTAGAGATCGTTCAGATCGGAGGTAGCGAAGCGACCACCATCCAGTGGCACAAGCGGACGCAGATCCGGCGGGATCACCGGCACCACCTTGAGGATCATCCACTCCGGCTTGTTGCCGGACACCATGAACGCCTCGATGATGTTCATGCGCTTCGCAAGCTTCTTTTTCTTCAGCTCGGATTCGGTTTCCTTGGCTTCGACGCGCAGATCGGCTGCCGTCTTCTCCAGATCGATGGCCTTGAGCAGTTCTCGGATGGCTTCGGCACCGATCATGGCGGTGAAGCTGTCATCGCCATACTCGTCCTGAGCGCGCAGATACTCATCTTCAGAAAGCGTCTGACCCTGCTTCAGCGGCGTCAGGCCAGGCTCCATCACGATGTAGCTTTCGAAGTAGAGGATGCGCTCCACTTCCTTCAGCTGCATATCGAGGATCATCGAAATGCGTGACGGCAGCGACTTCAGGAACCAGATATGGGCAACTGGAGCTGCCAGCTCGATGTGCCCCATGCGCTCGCGCCGGACCCGTGACAGCGTGACCTCCACGCCGCACTTCTCGCAGATCACGCCCTTGTACTTCATGCGCTTGTACTTGCCGCACAGGCACTCGTAATCCTTGATTGGCCCGAAGATGCGGGCGCAGAACAGACCATCCCGCTCCGGCTTGAAGGTGCGGTAGTTGATCGTTTCCGGCTTCTTGATCTCGCCAAACGACCAGGAGAGTATCTTCTCCGGGCTGGCGATCGAGATACGGATGTTATCGAAAGCCTGCGGTTGGACCGTCGGGCTGAAGACATTCATGATGTCCTGGTTCATTCACCGTCTCCTGGTGGCAGGTGCGCTACCCGCCGTTCAAGGCACTTAAATTGTCGAAACTCGGGCGAAACGCGCGGAAACACTCCCGCGCGCCAGATCGTGTTTGGCTTATTCGGCAGCGGCTGCCGGTGGCAGCTCACCTTCGTTGGCTGGCTTGACGTTCTGGGTCAGCTCGACATTGAGGCCCAAAGACCGCATTTCCTTGACGAGAACGTTGAAGCTCTCGGGAATACCGGCCTCGAAGTTGTCCTCGCCACGCACGATGGACTCGTAGGCCTTGGTACGACCAGCCACGTCATCCGACTTCACGGTCAGCATTTCCTGCAGCGTGTAGGCGGCACCGTAGGCTTCGAGCGCCCAGACTTCCATTTCGCCGAAGCGCTGGCCTCCGAACTGCGCCTTGCCACCCAGCGGCTGCTGCGTGACGAGCGAGTACGGACCAATCGAACGGGCATGGATCTTGTCATCGACCAGGTGGTGCAGCTTCAGCATGTAGATGTAGCCAACCGTGACCTGGCGGTCGAAGGTATCGCCGGTGCGGCCATCATACAGCGTGGACTGACCGGAGGTGTGCAGACCCGCCATCGTCAGGAAGCGCTCGATATCCGCTTCCTTGGCACCATCGAACACCGGAGTGGCGATGGGGACGCCGCGGCGCAGGTTCGATGACATCTCGACCAGGCTCTTGTCATCCAGTGACTTGATGTCTGCATCATCCGCATAAATCTCGGTGATCTTGGCCTTAAGCGGCTTGATATCACCCTGCTTCATGTAGGTATCGACACATTGCGCGATCTGCTTGCCAAGTCCGGCACAGGCCCAACCCAGGTGGGTCTCCAGGATCTGGCCGACATTCATGCGCGATGGCACGCCTAGCGGGTTCAGAACCATGTCAACGTGGGTGCCGTCTTCCAGGAACGGCATATCCTCGATTGGCACGATGCGCGAGACGACGCCCTTGTTGCCATGACGTCCGGCCATCTTGTCGCCGGGCTGGATCTTGCGCTTCACGGCGACGAAGACCTTGACCATCTTCATCACGCCAGGAGGCAACTCATCACCGCGCTGGAGCTTCTCGACCTTGTCCATGAAGCGGCTTTCCAGCCCCTTCTTGGCCTCGTCATACTGCTTCCGCATGGCCTCGATCTCACCCATGAGCTTGTCATCGGCGACACCATAGTTCCACCATTGCGAGCGGGGCAGACCATCCAGGGCCTCGCGGGTGATCTTGACGTCCTTCTTGCCACCCTTGGGGGCCGCAATGGCCTCCTTGCCGACCAGCATCTCGGTGAGGCGGCCGTAGACGTTGCGGTCAAGGATGGCGAGCTCGTCGTCACGATCCTTGGCGAGACGCTCGATTTCCTCGCGCTCGATGGCCTGGGCACGCTCGTCCTTGTCGATGCCGTGGCGATTGAACACGCGCACTTCAACGATGGTGCCCTGCACACCAGGCGGCACGCGCAAGCTGGTGTCACGAACGTCCGATGCCTTCTCGCCGAAGATGGCGCGCAGAAGCTTTTCTTCCGGCGTCATCGGGCTTTCGCCCTTTGGCGTGATCTTGCCGACCAGAATGTCACCCGCGGCGACTTCCGCGCCGATGTAAACAATGCCGGCTTCATCCAGGTTGCGCAGCTGCTCTTCCGAAACGTTCGGAATATCGCGGGTGATTTCCTCCGGACCCAATTTGGTATCGCGGGCCATCACCTCGAATTCCTCGATATGGATCGACGTGAACACGTCTTCCTTCACGATCCGCTCGGAGAGCAGAATGGAATCCTCGAAGTTGTAGCCATTCCAAGGCATGAACGCGACGAGCACGTTGCGGCCAAGCGCCAGATCACCAAGGTCCGTCGAAGGTCCGTCGGCGATGACCTCGCCCTTCATCACCGTGTCGCCCACCTTCACAAGAGGGCGCTGGTTGATGCAGGTCGACTGGTTCGAACGCTGGAACTTCATCAGGCGATAGATGTCGACTCCAGGCTTCGCAGCATCGATCTCGTCTGTGGCCCGGATAACAATACGGGTCGCATCGACCTGATCGACGACGCCCGAGCGCTTGGCAGCAATGGCAGCACCTGAGTCACGCGCCACAATGCTTTCCATGCCAGTGCCGACGAATGGCGCATCCGAGCGCACAAGCGGAACAGCCTGACGCTGCATGTTCGATCCCATGAGCGCACGATTCGCATCGTCATTCTCAAGAAACGGGATCAGCGCTGCGGCAACCGAGACGAGCTGCTTGGGCGACACATCCATGTAGTCGACGCGGTCCGGCGTGGTCACCACGACATCGCCCGCGTGGCGGCACAGCACGAGATCTTCCGTCAGCTTGCCCTTCTTGTCGACCGGCACCTGGGCCTGTGCGACATAGTACTTCGCCTCCTCGGTGGCCGAGAGGTAATGCACCTCATCGCCGACCTGGCCATCGTTGACCTTGCGGTACGGGCTCTCGATGAAGCCATATTTGTTGACCCGCGCAAACGTAGCGAGTGAGTTGATCAGACCGATATTCGGACCTTCTGGAGTCTCGATCGGGCAGATGCGGCCGTAGTGGGTGGGGTGAACATCGCGCACCTCGAAGCCAGCACGCTCGCGGGTCAGACCGCCCGGTCCAAGCGCCGAAAGACGACGCTTGTGGGTGATTTCCGACAGAGGGTTGGTCTGGTCCATGAACTGCGAGAGCTGCGACGAGCCGAAAAACTCACGCACGGCAGCAGCCGCCGGCTTGGCATTGATCAGATCCTGCGGCATCACTGTCGAAATATCGACCGAGCTCATGCGCTCCTTGATGGCACGCTCCATGCGCAGCAGACCCAGGCGATACTGGTTCTCCATCAACTCGCCGACAGAACGCACCCGGCGGTTGCCGAGGTTGTCGATATCATCGACCTCGCCACGGCCATCGCGCAGATCCACAAG